>NZ_VCBQ01000089.1:0-20944 GCF_006386455.1 Paracoccus sp. FO-3
CAATGTCAAAAAGCAGAGGAAACAAAACAACCCAAACATCGCCACGCTTATGGCGAAGTCCAAGCCATCCAGTCCCAGATTTTTCGAACCTTGCGTTGCCTTAGCGCCGCTCTGTCCGTCCGCCGTAGCATCTCGCTGCGTCGGTGAAGCGGTATCTAGGAGCTGCGGACGAAGGTTGCAAGCGGAAAAATGCACACCTCGGTATGAAAAATCTCAAGGCAATGATTTTCTGTCATTTTTCTGTCGCAGGTTCGGGCAGATAATGCCCGCTTGGCCGCGCTTGCAGGCAGGCGGCAAAGCCCTGCACCGCGCCGGGCGCCCGTTTTTGCCCCGAGTCGGCCGCGGATTCGGCGCCGCGACTCGCTGGGCCGGGCCAAGGCCGGGGCGCAAAACGAAAAACGCGGCCCCAAAGGGACCGCGTTTCGCATCGCATGGAAGCAGGGATCAGCGCTTCGAGAACTGGAACGAGCGACGGGCCTTCGCCTTGCCGTATTTCTTGCGCTCGACCACGCGCGAGTCGCGGGTCAGGAAGCCGGCCGCCTTCAGCGCGGCGCGCAGGCTGGGCTCGTGCAGTTGCAGCGCCTTCGAGATGCCGTGCTTGACCGCACCCGCCTGGCCCGACAAGCCGCCGCCGGCAACCGTGGCATAGACGTCGTACTGGCCCGAGACGCCGGCCACTTCGAAGGGCTGGCGCAGGATCATCTGCAGCACCGGACGGGCGAAATATTCCGCGATGTCCTTGCCGTTCACGACCACCTTGCCCGAACCCGGCTTGACCCAGACGCGGGCGACCGCGTCCTTGCGCTTGCCGGTGGCATAGGAGCGGCCCAGCGAATCGCGCTGCGCCTCGCGAACCGGGGCAGCCGCCGGGGCAGCCGTCGCGACCGATTTCAGATCGTCGAGGGTTTTGATGTCTTCGGCCATGGCTTACGCGCTCCGGGTATTCTTGGCGTTCATGGACTTGACGTCCAGCACTTCGGGCTGCTGAGCTTCGTGCGGATGCTCGGCGCCGGCATAGACGCGCAGGTTGGTCATCTGCTTCTTGCCCAGCTTGTTGCGCGAGATCATGCGCTCGACGGCCTTGATCACCACGCGCTCGGGGTGGGCGCCTTCCAGCACCTGCCGCGCGGTGCGGTGCTTGATGCCGCCCGGATGGCCGGTGTGCCAGTAGTATTTCTTGGCGTCGCGCTTGTCGCCGGTCATCTGCACCTTGTCGGCGTTGATGATGATGACATTGTCGCCCATGTCCATGTGCGGGGTGAAGGTCGGCTTGTGCTTGCCACGCAGGCGCATCGCGACGATCGAGGCAAGACGGCCCAGAACGACGCCCTCGGCGTCGATCAGGATCCACTTCTTCTCGATTTCCGCCGGTTTCGCGGTATAGGTTTTCATCTGTCGGTCCCTTTGGGGGCTGTAATTCGAGATGGGCGTATATCGGCAAAAGCCGGGCGCAGGTCAAGTGCGCGATGCCTGGAATCCCGCAGCCATATCAATGGCTTGCGAAATAGGTATCAAAATACCGCAAAACAACCCCCGCCCACATCAGCGTTTCGGCGGAATCGCATAGGTCATCGAGCAGCGCGCCACCGGCTCCTCGGTCCCGTCCGAGCGGATCAGCACCTCGCCCACGGCCAGCATGCGGCCCAGCTTGAGGATGCGGCAATCGGCCAGCAGGTCGCGCCCCGCCTCGGGCTTGCGCATGAAGTCGATCGAGGCATTGGTGGTCACGGCCAGCGCCACCTCGCCGATGCGGGCCAGGATGGCCAGGTAGATCGCCACGTCGGCCAGCGCGAACATGGACGGGCCGCTGACGGTCCCGCCGGGGCGCAGGTGCCGGTCGTCCACCTTCAGCCGCGCGGTCAGCCCCGTCTCGTCCAGCGATTCCACCCGCACCTGGCCCGCGATCTGCGGAAATGCCCGGTCCAGAAATTCGTTCAGCGCCTCGCGGCCCATTGCCAATGCCATGCTTCCCCCCTGCCGGAACGGCGGCTAGACTGCCCGGCAAAGCCCGGTAAAGACAAGCCGCGCCGTGGCGTCAGGAGGAATGGCATGAAGGATGGAAACCCCCAGCCGCTGGTGCTGCGCCAGGACGACGGCCCCGTTGCGCGCCTGATCCTGAACAGCCCGATGAATTACAACGCGCTGTCCACGGCGATGATCGACGCGCTGTCCGATGCGCTGGACGAGATCGCGGCGGAGGACGCCATCCGGGTGGTGGTGCTGGCCGCGCGCGGCAAGGCGTTCTGCGCCGGCCACGACCTGCGCGAGATGCAGGGCGCCCGCAATGACGAGGATGACGGCCGCGCCGCCTATGAACGGCTGTTCTCGCGCTGCGCCCAGATGATGCAGAAGCTGCCGGCCCTGCCCCAGCCCGTCATCGCCGAGGTGCAGGGCATCGCCACCGCCGCCGGCTGCCAGCTGGTCGCCAGCTGCGACATGGCCGTGGCGGCCGAGGGCGTGCGCTTTGGCGTGAACGGGGTGAACATCGGGCTGTTCTGCTCGACCCCGATGGTGGCGCTGACCCGCGCCATTCCGCCGCGCGCCGCCTTCGAGCTGCTGGTGACGGGCGAATTCATCGACGCCCGGCGGGCGCACGAGCTGGGCCTGGTGAACCGCGTCGCCGCGCCCGCGGCACTGGAGGCCGAGACGATGGCCCTGGCCCGCGGCATCGCCGCCAAGCTGCCCGCCGCCGTGCGCATGGGCAAGCGCGCCTTCCACGCGCAGCGCAACCTGGGCCTTGCGGATGCCTATGAGACCGCGGGCGCGGTGATCTGCGAGAACCTGCTGCTGCCCGACACGGCCGAGGGCATCCAGGCCTTCCTGGAAAAGCGCCCGCCCAACTGGGATTGACCGAACTGGGATTAACCCAGCGCGGCCAGCCAGGGAAAGGTTTCCAGCAGCCAATAGGCAAAGGTCGGGAAGGCGCCGGTCAGCAGCGCCGCCCCGACCACGACCAGCAGCACGCCCATCATGCGCTCGATCAGCTTCAGATGCGGCTTGATGCGGTTCATCACCCCGATGGCGCGGTTGACGAAGATGGCCGACAGCAGGAAGGGAATGCCCAGCCCCAGCGCATAGACCGCCAGCAGCGCCGCGCCGCGCCCTGCCTCGGCCCCGGTGGCGGCCAGGGACAGGATCATGCCAAGCTGCGGCCCGATGCAGGGCGTCCAGCCAAAGGCAAAGGCCAGCCCCAGGATATAGGCCCCCAGCGACGAGCCGCCCTTGTCGCCGGCATCCAGCCGCGCCTCGGTATCCAGGAAGGGGATGCGGATGATGCGCAGGAAATGCAGGCCCATGATGATGACCACCACCCCGGCCCCGCGCGCCAGCCAGTCCTGCCATTGCAGGAACATCCGGCCAAAGGCCGATGCCGCCATGCCCATCAGCAGGAAAACCGTCGAAAGCCCCAGGACGAAGAACAGCGCCGGCACCACCGCGCTGCGTTCGCCCGTCTTCAGCCCGCCAACGCCGACCCCCGTCATATAGGCCAGATAGGGCGGCACCACCGGCAGGACGCAAGGCGACAGGAAGGACAGGATCCCGGCCAGCAGCGCGACCGTCGCGGCGGGCAGAAAGGCGGCGTCTGCAAGCTCGATTCCCAACATGTCCGGCACCTTGGCTCATGGAAAGGGCGCGGGAAAGCCCCGCGCCCGTAACGCTTTCGTGGGAAGGCTGCGACAGATCAGCCCAGGGACCACCAGCCGCGACGCTTGGGACGCGCCGACTCTTCGTTCGCGGCAGCTGGAGCCGGCTCGGGCATGGGCGCCGGTACGGCCTCGGGTGCAACGGTCGATTCGGCCTCCGCCACGGCGGTCTCGTGCTCCGCGGCCTCGGGTTCCGCGGCTGCGGCTTCCTCGGCGTCGGTCGCCACGGGTCCGGCAGCTTCCGCCTCCGCCTCGGCCTCGGCCGCCTGATCGGCAGCAGCCTCGGCAATCGGCTCCTCGGCCTGCGCATCCTGCGCAGCATCCGCCGACGCGGCCTCCACGACAGGCTCCGCGACGGGCTCGACCGCCTCGACGGCAGGCCCCGCCTCAACACCCGCCTGCGGCGCGTCCGCGGCGGCGTCGCTCGGCTCTTCCGTCTTGCGGCGGCGGGTCCGGGTGCGGCGGCGCGGCTTCTCGGCGGCGTCGGCATCGGCTTCGACCGCATTCTCGGCCTCGGCCACCACTTCCGCCACGGCCTCGGCCGGCGTCACCTCGGCTTCGGCGGGCTGCTCGGCCGGCTCGGCTTCAGAGGCCGCATCCTCGGCACCCTCCTCGGCGTGATCCAAGCCATCCTCGGCATGGGACGCCTCGCCCTCGCCGTTCTTGCCGCCGCGGCGACGGCGGCGGCGACGCCGGCGCTTGCTGCCGTTCTCGCCCCCCTCGCCATTCTCGCCGCCTTCGGCATGGCTGTCCTCGGCGCGGTCTTCCTCCTCGGCGATCTCCTCGACCTCTTCCTCGACCGGCTCCTCGTCGTCGATCTGCGCCATCAGCCGGGCATCGACCGAAACCACGGGCGAGACCACCTCGGGCACATTGCGGGTCGCGGTCTTGAACTTCTCGATCGCGTAATCGGGCGAGATCAACGCCGGATCGGCCTCGACCCGGACCGACAGCCCATAGCGCGCCTCGATATTGGCGATATGCTCGCGCTTGGCGTTCATCAGGAAGTTCGCCACCGCGACCGGCGCCTTGACCAGCACCTCGCGGGACCGCTTGCGGGTGCCCTCTTCCTCGATGGCGCGCAGAATGGTCAGCGCCAGGCTGTCGTCCGAACGGATCAGCCCGGTGCCGTGGCAATGCGGGCAGGGCTGCGTGGTCGATTCCAGCATCCCCGGCCGCAGGCGCTGGCGCGACATCTCCATCAGGCCGAAGCCCGAGATGCGCCCGACCTGGATGCGCGCCCGGTCGGTCTTGAGCTTGTCCTTGAAGCGCTTCTCGACGGCGGCGTTGTTCTTGCGCTCCTCCATGTCGATGAAGTCGATGACGATCAGCCCGGCCAGGTCGCGCAGGCGCAGCTGGCGGGCGATTTCCTCGGCGGCCTCCAGGTTCGTCTTCAGTGCGGTGTCCTCGATCGAGCCTTCCTTGGTGGCCCGGCCCGAGTTCACGTCGATGGCGACCAGCGCCTCGGTGACGCCGATGACGATATAGCCGCCGGATTTCAGCTGCACGACCGGGTTGAACATGCCGGCCAGATAGCTTTCCACCTGATAGCGCGCGTAAAGCGGCATCGGGTCGGTGTAATGCTTCACGTTCTTGGCATGGGACGGCATGATCATCTTCATGAAGTCCTTGGCCGTGCGATAGCCGCGCTCGCCCTCGACCAGGACCTCGTCGATCTCCTTGCTGTAGAGATCGCGGATCGTGCGCTTGATCAGGTCGCCTTCCTCATAGATCGGCGCGGGCGCGATGGACTTGAAGGTCAGCTCACGGATCTGTTCCCACAGTCGCATCAGGTATTCGTAGTCGCGGCGGATTTCCGTCCGTGTCCGCTGGCTGCCGGCGGTGCGGATGATCAGCCCGGCGCCTTCCGGCACCTCCAGCTCGCTGGCGATCTCCTTCAGCTTCTTGCGGTCGGCGGCATTGGTGATCTTGCGGGAAATCCCGCCGCCGCGCGCGGTATTGGGCATCAGCACGCAATAGCGGCCGGCCAGCGACAGATAGGTGGTCAGCGCGGCGCCCTTGTTGCCCCGCTCCTCCTTGACGACCTGGACCAGCATGATCTGCCGGACCTTGATCACCTCCTGGATCTTGTAGCGGCGCGCGCGGGGCTTGCGGGGGGGCGAGATCTCCTCGGCCACATCCTCCTCGGCGACCGATTCGATGCCATCGTTCTCGGCGGCGTCATCGCCTGCCGGCTCGTCGGCTGCATCGGGGGCGACCGCGGCAGCATCCTCGGCCGTCGCCAGCGGTGCGGCCTCGGCCACGGCCACCGCAAGATCCTCGCCCCCCGCGGCCTCGCCTTCCGAGGGGTCCAGCACGGCCATCCCCGCGATCTCGTCCGAGACCACGACGGCATCGCCGCTGTCGGCGGCAGCGGCCTTGGCCGGCTTGCGGCGGCGCGGGCTACGCTTCTTCTCGCCCTCGTCGGCCTCGGCGGCGGCGGCCTGGCGTTCTTCCTCGATCAGCGCCTTACGGTCGGCGGCGGGGATCTGGTAGTAATCGGGATGGATCTCGGCAAAGGCCAGGAAGCCGTGGCGATTGCCGCCGTAATCCACGAAGGCGGCCTGCAGCGAGGGTTCGACCCGCGTCACCTTGGCCAGGTAGATGTTGCCAGCAAGCTGCCGCTTGTTGACCGTCTCGAAATCAAATTCCTCGACTTTGGTTCCATCCACCACGACAACCCGAGTTTCCTCGGAATGCGTGGCGTCGATCAGCATTTTCTTTGACATGTTTCCGTCTTTCGGGCCGCCGGACCGGCCCGCACGGTGGCGGGGGCAAGGTTCGGCTGCCGCATGAGAGGACAGCGAAAGCCGCACCGCCAGCAGCAATCGCGGCGGCCGGGGAACCCCCCTGCCACCGTTGCCGATCAAGCTGCGTTGCGCGATCCATCGCGTCTGTTTACCTTTCTTGGCCCATCCCGCTCGCGCGGTCGGGGCTGCGATCTACGGTCGCCCAGAGGCCCCCTGGGGGCGTGGGCAGGATTTTCCGCGCGTGGCACCACCGGCACTTTTCAGGTGTCGCGGCTGGCTGGCGCGCTGCGAAACTGGCGAGGTCGAGCAACCATTGGTTGTGGCGCCCACCCTACAGGGGCAAGATAGCGGGGAAGGGCGCGCCGTTACAATCTGTTTTTGGTCAAAGCGCCGGGATTTGCCGATCCGCCCATCCCGCCCGCCCCCCGGCAGGGGCGCGCCGCGGCAGGCAAATCCCCAGGCCAGATCCCGCGCCCCGGCTATTTCTCCGTTCCCCAAATACCCATGTCCGACCGGGCCGGAGGCGTGCCGCTCACAGGTAATCGCTGCGGCTCAGCCCGTATTTCGCCATCTTCTCGTTCAGCGTCCGGCGCGGCAGACACAGCTCGTCCATGACCGCGGCGATGCTGCCCTTGTGGCGGCGCATGGTATTGTCGATCAGCATCTTCTCGAAGCTCTCGACATATTCCTTGAGCGGCTTGCCCTCGGTCGTGGTCGCCTCCTGCGTATCCTCGCCGTCGGCCATCAGCAGCGAGGCGATGGATCCCGAGCCGCGGCGGTTCTGCAAGACCGCGCGCTCGGCCACATTGATCAGCTGGCGCACATTGCCCGGCCAGGGCGCCTGCAACAGCTGCGCCGCCTCCTGCGCCGTCACCTGCGGCGGCTCGCAGCCGTATTCCTCGGCGAATTGCTCGGTCATGCGGGTGAACAGCGTCAGGATGTCCTCGCCGCGCGAACGCAGCGGCGGCAGGGTGATCTTCAGCGCGGTCAGGCGATAGAACAGGTCGGGACGCAGCGAATCCTCGGCCCGGCGCCCCTCGCCGCGGGCGTTGGAAATGGCGATGATCCGGGTCTCGGCCGGGCTGCCCTGCTCGGCGATGAAGGCCAGAAGCCGCGCCTGCAGGGGATCGGACAGCGCCTCGATGTCCTCCAGGCACAGCGTGCCGCCGCGGGCCTCCTCGACCGCGGGCAGCCCGCTCTCGACCGGGCCGAACAGCTTGGCCGAAAGGATCTCGTCACTATAGGCCGCGCAGGAGATCGGCACGAATTTCTTCGAGGCGCGCGGCCCCACCGCATGCAGCGCATGGGCGACCAGGGTCTTGCCGGTGCCGGTCTCGCCGTCGATCAGCACATGGCCGTCGGCCTGGCCCAGGTCCAGGATGTCCTCGCGCAGCCGATCCATGACCGGGCTCGACCCGATCAGCTTGGACATGACCTGCTGGCCCTCGGACAGGTCGCGGCGCAGGGCGCGGTTGTCCAGCGTCATGCGCCGGGCCTGGGTCGCCTTCTTGACCAGCTCGGTCAACCGCTCGGGGTTGAAGGGCTTTTCCATGAAGTCCATGGCGCCGATGCGCATGGCCTCGACCGCCATCGGCACATCGCCATGGCCGGTGATCATGATGACCGGCAGGCCCGAATCGATGCCCATCAGCCGCTTGAGAAAGGCCATCCCGTCCATGCCCGGCATGCGGATGTCGGAAATCACCACCCCCGGCCAGTCGGCGCCGATCGCCTTCAGCGCCTCTTCGGCGGTGGCGAAGGTCTCGGCGTCGAAGCCCGACAGCGCCAGCCACTGGCTGATGGATTCGCGCATGTCCGGTTCATCGTCCACGACGGCTATCTTCAAAGTGCGGCTCATGGGCCTTTACCTCTTTTCTTCATTCCGCCGCCAGCCGCGTCCCGGCCTTGTGGCCGGGATCGTGCAGCGGCAGCTCAAGTTCGAATACGGCGCCCCTGCCCCCCTCGTCCGAGGCGTTATGCGCCGTCAGACGCCCGCCGAAATCGGCCGCGATCCCGGACGAGATCGCCAGCCCCAGGCCGGTCCCCTCTCCGGGCTTCTTCGTGGTGAAGAAGGGTTCAAACAGATTTTCCAGATCCGATACACCCGGACCGTTGTCGCGCACGGACAAGAATGCGTGAGAGCCGGCGCTGACGGTGATCTCGATCGCCGGGTCGCGCAGCCCCTTGATCGCATCGACCGCGTTGCGCAGCAGGTTGATGATGATCTGCTCCAGCCGGATGCGGTCGCAATAGACCATGACCGGATAGCGCGGGATGTTGCGCTGCAGGCGGATGGTGCGGCTTCGCAGCTGCGGCTCCATCATCACCAGCGCGCTCGACAGCGCGGCGCGCAGGTCGACCGGCTCGAAGGCCTCGCCGCCCTTCCTGGCATAGGATTTCAGCTGCCGGGTGATGGCGCCCATGCGCTCGACCAGGTCGTCGATGCGCTGGAAGCTCGACAGCGCCTCCTCGGCCCGGCCGCGCTGCAACAGAAGCCGTGCCCCGGCCAGATAGGTCTTCATCGCCGCCAGCGGCTGGTTCAGCTCGTGGCTGACGCCCGCCGACATCTCGCCCAGGGCCGCGAGCTTGCTGGACTGCTGCACGGTCTGCTCGGCCACGCGCAATTCCTTCTGCATCCGCTCGCGCTCGGCGATCTCGCGCGTCAGGCGCAGGTTCAGCGCCCGCAGGTCGGCCGATTCGCGCATCCAGGCCGCCGATTCCACCCGCGCCCGGCGCGACAGCAGATAGAACACCGCCGCCAGCAGGATGGCAAAGCCCATGATGACCATGGCCAGCACCGCATTCACCCGCTCGCGCACCGACTCGTAGGTGGTGAAGGCGATCATCTTCCAGCCGCGGAAGGGGATGCGGGTCTCGGACTGCATCACCGCGCGGCCCTGCACATAGGCGTCGGCCGGGGTCGCCGCCCAATCCGCCGTGACCTGGAAGGCCCGCGCGATGGCCGAGGGCGCCGAGCGCACCGCCAGGGCCTCGGGCAGGGTCAGCCCGCGCCAGCGCGGCTCGGTCGACAGGATGATCTGCCCCTCGCTGTCCGTCACCGCGATCGCATCGGAAATCCCCGCCCATGACCGCACCAGCCGGGTCAGGTCCGCCCCCACCACGACCACGCCCAGCGTGCGCCCGTCCGACATGACGGTGCGGGAATAGGTGAACTCATAGGCCCCCTGCGGCGAAGGCGAGACGGTGAACACCGTGTCCCGCGACCGCAGCGCCTCGACGAAGAACGGCTCCTGCACGTAATTGGTGCCGATCAGGTTGCGGTCGGTCGAGCCCACGACCCGCCCCGAGGCGTCCAAGAGCTTGATCGAGGCCGCCGCGATCTCCTTCTGGGCCGAGATCAGCCGCGCCGAGGTGCCCGAGAAATCATTGCCCGACAGCGCCGAGATCAGCGCCGGGTCGCGCGCCAAGAGCAGGGGCACCACCGAGGTGCGCTGCAATTCCGACAGCAGGTTGCCGGTATAAAGCGCCGAGCGCAATTCGGTGCGCACCCGCGTCGTCTCGGAAAACCGCGCCGTCAGCCAGGCATTGGTGAACCAGATCGTGCCCGCGGCCACGACCAGCAGCACGGCGATCACGCCGCGCAGTCCCCAACGGCTGGTCAGACCCGCCCTGCCTTCCGGGAACCCGATGGAACTGTCTTCCTCTCGCATGAGCCTCCGGCACCGCCCTCGTAAGGGTCGATGCAGTCTAGTGCGCGAAAGAGCGCCGCTCAAGTCAGGCCGCGACAAGCTCCTGCATCAGCGAGGCAAAAAGCCTCGCGCCATCGGTGCCGCCATGGGCCGGATCGGCGGCACGCTCGGGATGGGGCATCATGCCCAGCACCCGGCGGTTCTCCGACAGCACCCCGGCGATATCCTCGACCGAGCCGTTGATGCCCGGCGCATAGGTAAAGGCGATCCGGTCCTGGTCCTTCAGCGCCGCCAGCCCCTCGGCGTCGATCTGGTAGTTGCCGTCGTGATGGGCGACCGGCACCCGGATCTCCTCGCCCGCCCGATAGGCGGCGGTAAAGGGGCTGGCCGCGGTCGCGACCCGCAGCACCGCCTCGCGGCACAGGAACCGCAGCCCGGCATTGCGCATCAGCGCGCCGGGCAGCAGGTTCAGCTCGGTCAGCACCTGGAAGCCGTTGCAGATGCCCAGCACATAGCCGCCCCGCGCCGCATGGGCCTTGATCGCGCCGGCGATGGGCGAATGCGCGGCGATGGCGCCGCAGCGCAGGTAGTCGCCAAAGGAAAACCCGCCCGGCACCGCGACCAGGTCGGTGCCCGCCGGCAGCGCCTCGTCCTTGTGCCAGACCCGCACGACCTCGGCGCCCGCCTGCTGCAGGGCGACGGCCAGGTCGCGATCGCAATTCGATCCGGGAAAGGTGATGACGGCAGCTTTCATGGCGGGCCTCCGGGATTATGCCTCGCGCTTCCCATACTCCAGTCCGCGCCGCGTGTTAAGCGGCTTTGCACCGCCCCCGGATTTCTTCGTTCCCCAAATACTCAAGAATCCGCGACGCAGCGCCGCCGCCGGCCTCCTGCCCGCTTCACCGTTTCGCAAATACGCCGGAATCCGCGCCGATCATGCGAAAAGGGCCGGGATCCCTCCCGGCCCTCGCAATCCGACATCTTTCCGGGCGGATCAGCCCGCCAGCGCCTTGTTCAGGTATTCGTCGACCTTTTCCAGATAGCCCATGGTGGTCAGCCATTTCTGGTCCGGCCCGACCAGCAGCGCCAGGTCCTTGGTCATGTGGCCGTCCTCGACCGCCTGCACCGTGACCTTCTCCAGCGTCTCGACGAAATTCATCAGCGCGGCGTTGCCGTCCAGCTTGGCGCGGTGCTTCAGCCCGCCGGTCCAGGCAAAGATCGAGGCGATCGAGTTGGTCGAGGTCTGGTTGCCCTTCTGGTGCTCGCGGTAATGCCGCGTCACCGTGCCATGCGCGGCCTCCGACTCGACGATCTTCCCGTCCGGCGTCATCAGCACCGAGGTCATCAGCCCCAGCGAACCGAAACCCTGCGCGACCGTATCCGACTGCACGTCGCCGTCGTAGTTCTTGCAGGCCCAGACATAGCCGCCCGACCATTTCATCGCCGAGGCGACCATGTCGTCGATCAGGCGATGCTCGTAATGGATGCCCTTCTTCTTGAACTCGGCCTCGAACTCTTCCTCGTAGACCTTCTGGAACAGGTCCTTGAAGCGGCCGTCATAGGCTTTCAGGATGGTGTTCTTGGTCGAGAGATAGACCGGATAGCCGCGGTTCAGCCCGTAGTTCATCGAGGCGCGGGCAAAGTCGATGATCGACTGGTCGAGGTTGTACATCGCCATGGCCACGCCGGCGCCGGGCGCCTGGTAGACCTCGTGCTCGATGGTCTCGCCATCCTCGCCGACGAACTTGATCGTCAGCCTGCCCTTGCCGGGAAAGAGGAAATCGGTGGCCTTGTACTGGTCGCCGAAGGCGTGGCGGCCGACGACGATGGGCTGGGTCCAGCCGGGGACCAGGCGCGGCACGTTCTTGCAGATGATCGGCTCGCGGAAGATCACGCCGCCCAGGATGTTGCGGATGGTGCCGTTGGGCGATTTCCACATCTTCTTCAGGCCGAATTCCTCGACCCGCGCCTCGTCGGGGGTGATGGTGGCGCATTTCACGCCGACGCCGTATTGCTTGATCGCCTCGGCCGCGTCCACGGTGATCTGGTCCTGGGTGCGGTCGCGCTCCTCGATGCCCAGGTCGTAGTATTTCAGGTCGATGTCCAGATAGGGCAGGATCAGTTTCTGCTTGATGAAGTCCCAGATGATCCGGGTCATCTCGTCGCCGTCGAGCTCGACGACGGGGTTCTCTACCTTGATCTTCGACATGGGTGGTCCCTTCGATTAGGATTCGGCTCGGCCGCGCTATAGCGGCATTCCGAACGAAAGGAAAGCCCGGTATGCGATTGCATACCGATTGACCCCAAGCCCCCGCAGCCGTGGGATCAGCCGCGGAAATACACCTGCGCGCTTTCGCTGAGCCAGTGCCACAGCGTCGGCGCGCCGCGTTCGATGCGCAGGCCCACGCGCTCGACCAGCTGGGCATAGGTCACGCGGTATTCCGCCCAGGTGCCGCCGCCCGAAGCGATGTTCTGCATCACCGGCTGCGCCCGGTCCAGCGACTTGGCAAAGACCGCGTCGGGGGTCTCGTTCGCCTCGAACTCGGCCCAGAGCGCGCGCAATTCGGCCCCCTGGGGCGCGGGCAGCAGGCCGAAGATCCGCTCGGCCGCCTCGGCCTCGGCCTGCAATTGCGCGGTGCCGTGATGGGCGGCGCCGTTCTGGGCGTGGATCGGCACGTCGCCGGTGTCGATCTCGACCAGGTCGTGGATCAGCAGCATGCGGATCACCCGGCCGATCTCCACCGCCGGCCCGGCATGGGGCGCCATGACCAGCGCGTAAAGCGCCAGGTGCCAGCTGTGCTCGGCGCTGTTCTCGCGCCGCGAGCCGTCGCAAAGCAGGCTGGCGCGCAGCACCGATTTCAGCCGGTCGGCCTCGGCCAGGAAGGCCAGGCGCTGCGCCAGTTCGCCGCAGGGCGCGCAACCCTCCAGCAGGGCCTGCGCCGCCTCCATCGCCTCGGGCCATTCCGCCCAGAGCCGCCGGGCGCGGCCCGAGGTCATGTTGTCGCGCACGATGGCGACATGATCGGCCAGGGGCTCGGGCGCGCAAAGCACCTGGAACAGCGGCTGGACATGGTCCATGCGCTTGGCCATGCGGGCATCCGGGCTTTCGCCCGCCTCGAACTCGTGCCACAGGGCCATCAGCGCCTCGCCGCCCGGCAGCATGCCGAACAGCCGGCGCGCCGCGGCTTCCTCGGCCGCCTGCACGGCGGCCATGTCATGGGCCAGGTGGATCGGATGGTCGCCGCAGTCGATCTCGACCAGGTCGTGCAGCAGCAGCATGGCGATGGCGCGGTCCGAGGCGCCGAAGACCAGCGCATAGAGCGCGACGTGCCAGCTGTGCTCGGCGCTGTTTTCCGGCCGCGACAGGTCCATCAGCACATTCGCCCGCTCGACCGATTTCAGCCGGTCGGCCTCGGTCAGGAAGGCAAAGCGCAGGGTCAGGTCGGTCATGGCAAAGCCCCAGGCCGGCCCGGCCGGCCCGGTTCCCTATCGCGTGTTCTCGGTCAGGCGGCGGCGCACATAGGCCTGCACCGTGTCGATCATCGGCTTCATATGCGCCTCGTCGTCGCGGAAGAAATGGTCCGCGCCCTCGATCTCCTCATGGGTGATGGTGATGCCCTTCTGCTCGCGCAGCTTGCCGACCAGCGCATGGGTGTCCTTGGGCGGCGCCACGCGGTCGGCGGTGCCGTTGATGATCAGCCCCGAGGAGGGGCAGGGCGCGAGGAACGAGAAGTCATACATGTTCGCCGGCGGCGCGACCGAGATGAAGCCGGTGATCTCGGGCCGCCGCATCAGAAGCTGCATGCCGATCCAGGCGCCGAAGCTGAAGCCCGCGACCCAGCAATGCTTGGAATTGGGGTTCATCGCCTGCAGGTAGTCCAGCGCCGAGGCGGCATCCGACAGCTCGCCGATGCCCTGGTCGAACTCGCCCTGGCTGCGGCCGACGCCGCGGAAGTTGAACCGCATGACGGTGAAGCCCATGCGGTGGAAGGCATAGTGCAGGTTGTAGACGACCCGGTTGTTCATCGTGCCGCCATATTGCGGATGCGGGTGCAGGATGATGGCGATGGGGGCGTCGGGCGCGGCTTGCGCGTGATAGCGGCCTTCCAGACGACCTTCGGGACCGGGGAAAATCAGTTCGGGCATGGGCTTCCTTTGAAACTCGGGTTCCTTGACCCTGTGACGGCGCGGCTCTAGATCGTCAATCTGGGAAGCGCGCCCGACATAGGCAAGACGCATTCAAGGACGGCGCCGGGGAATTAGCCCCTGGCTTACGCGTCGTCAATGGTTTGCGGCTGGAGGAGAGGCAAGATGAAACTGTCCACCAAGGGACGTTACGCAATGGTCGCCCTGGTCGACCTGGCCATCGCCAAGGGCGACGAGTTGACCTCGCTGGCCGAGATCTCCAAGCGGCAGGACATCTCGCTGCCCTATCTGGAGCAGCTCTTCGTCCGCCTGCGCCGGGCCGGGCTGGTCGATTCGGTGCGCGGGCCGGGCGGCGGCTACCGGCTGGCCAAGGCGCCCGAGACGATCCGCGTCGCCGACGTGCTGGAGGCGGTGGACGAAACCGTCAGCGCGCTGCATGTCGGCGCCGGCGCCTCGGGCGGGGTCTCGGGCTCGCGGGCGCAGACGCTGTCGAACCGGCTGTGGGAAAGCCTGTCGGCACATGTCTATGTGTTCCTGCACAACCACACGCTGGCGGACGTGGCCCGCAACCAGCTGCTGCCCTGCCCCGCCCTGCCCAAGATCCTGTCGATCGTGGACGACTAGGCCATGCGGGTGCTGGTCGCCGGCCTGGGCAACATGGGGCGCAGCCACGCGCTGGCCTGGCTGAAGCAGCCGGGGGCCGAGATCGTCGGCCTGGTCAACCGCTCGCCCGTGGACCTGCCGCCCGAACTGGCCGCGATCCCGCAAAGCCAGGACTTCCACGAGGCGCTGCACCGCCTGCGCCCCGACGTGGCGGTGATCGCCACCTATTCCGACAGCCATGCCGAATATGCCATCGCCGCCATGCGGGCGGGCGCGCATGTCTTCGTCGAAAAGCCCCTGGCCACCACGGTCGAGGACGCCCGCCGCGTGGCCGAATGCGCGGGCGAGACCGGCCGCAAGCTGGTCGTCGGCTACATCCTGCGCCACCATCCCAGCTGGCAGCGCCTGATCGCCGAGGCGCGCGCATTGGGCGGGCCCTATGTCTTCCGGCTGAACCTGAACCAGCAAAGCTCGGGCCCGACCTGGCAGGTCCACAAGGCGCTGATGCGCACCACGCCGCCCATCGTCGATTGCGGCGTGCATTACGTCGACGTCATGTGTCAGATCACCGACGCGCCGCCGGTCGAGGTGCGGGGGATGGGCCTGCGCCTTTCGGACGAGATCGCGGCGGACATGTACAACTACGGCCATTTCCAGGTGCTGTTCCAGGACGGCTCGCTGGGCTGGTACGAGGCGGGCTGGGGGCCGATGATGTCCGACACCGCCTTTTTCGTGAAGGACGTGGTCAGCCCGCGCGGCGCCGTCAGCATCCGCATGCCCCAGGACGCGCGCTCGGACGACATCGACACCCATACCCGCACCGCGACCCTGCGCCTGCACCGCGTCGGAGAACCGGACCACGACATCTCGATGCGCGACGAACCCGGCCACCAGCAGCTTTGCGACGCCGAGGCCGCCTTCATGGCCCGCGCCATCGCCGGGGACATGGACCTGGAGCGGCACATGCGCGACGCGGTCTCCTCGCTCGCCGTTTGCCTGGCCGCGGACGAATCGGTGCGCACGGGCCAGCCGGTGCGATTGCGCATCTGACGCACCCGTCCATCGCACCCGCCGTCACACGCCCGTCACGCTTTCTTGCGAAATGCGGCCCGTGGCCCTAAATGAGCCATTCGTTTTCCGCTTTCACGGTCGCAAGGCCAGAGGTTCCGCGCCATGTCCGATCTGCAGACGCCCTATTACCTGATCGACCTTGCGAAGCTGCGGGTGAACATGGAGCGAATCCGCTATCTGCGCGAACGCTCGGGCGCGAAATGCCTTCTGGCGCTGAAATGCTTCGCCACCTGGTCGGCCTTCGACTTCATGCGCGACTTCATGGACGGCACCACCTCGTCCTCGCTGTTCGAGCTGCGGCTGGGGCACGAGGAATTCGGCAAGGAAACCCACGCCTATTCCGTCGCCTGGGCCGATCACGAGATCGACGAGGCGCTGGGTTACGCCGACAAGATCATCTTCAACAGCCTGGGCCAGCTCGACCGTTTCGGGGCCAAGGCGGCCGGGCGCGGCATCGCCATGGGGCTGCGGCTGAACCCGCGCTTCTCGACCTCGGGCTTCGACCTGGCCGACCCGGCCCGCCCCTTCTCGCGGCTGGGCGAATGGGATCTGAACCGGCTGGAGGCGGCGCTGGACCGCATCTCGGGCGTGATGATCCACTACAATTGCGAGAATGCCGATTTCGAGCTGTTCGACGCGCAGCTGGGTCGGATCGAGGCCGAGTTCGGCGGCTTCCTGGAAAAGCTCGACTGGGTCAGCCTTGGCGGCGGCATCCATTTCACCGGCGAGGGCTATCCGCTGGACCGGCTTGCCGACCGGCTGCGGGCGTTCTCGGACCGCTTTGGCGTGCAGGTCTTCCTGGAACCGGGCGAGGCCAGCATCACCCGCTCGACCTCGCTGGAGGTGACGGTGCTGGACACCATCCACCACGGCAAGGACGTGGCCATCGTCGACTCGAGCATCGAGGCGCATATGCTCGACCTGCTGATCTATCGCGAAACCGCCAAGCTGCCGCAGGACGGCGAGCATCCCTGGCAGGTCGCGGGCAAGACCTGCCTCGCGGGCGACATCTTCGGCGAGGGCCGCTTTCCCCGGCCGCTGAAGGTCGGCGACCGCATCAGCATCGCCGATGCCGGCGGCTATACCATGGTCAAGAAGAACTGGTTCAACGGCGTAGCCATGCCCTCGATCGCGATCCGGGACGAGGACGGAACGATCCGCCTGGTCCGCCGGTTCACCTATGACGACTACAAAGCCAGCCTGTCCTGAACAGGCGCAAGCCATCCCCTTTCCCAGCCCCGAAAAGGAGACTGAATTGGCCAAGAACGTGCTCATCATCGGCGCCGGCGGCGTCGCCCAGGTGGTCGCGCATAAGGTGGCGCAGAACGCCAAGGAATTCGGAACGCTGCATATCGCCAGCCGAACCGTGTCCAAGGCCGAGAAGATCATCGCGAGCATTCGTGAGAAAGGCCATTCGGTCGAATTCACCGCCCATCCGCTGGACGCCATGGACAGCGCCGCCGTGGCCGCGCTGATCCGCCAGATCGACGCCGGCATCGTCATCAACGTCGGCTCGGCCTTCGTCAACATGACCGTGCTGCAGGGCTGCATCGAGACCGGCGCCGCCTATATCGACACCGCGATCCACGAAGACCCGGCCAAGATCTGCGAGACGCCGCCCTGGTATGCCAACTACGAATGGAAGCGGCGCGAGGATTGCGAGAAGGCCGGCGTCACCGCCATCCTGGGCGCGGGCTTCGATCCCGGCGTGGTCAACGCCTATGCCCGGCTGGCCGAGGACGAATATTTCGACAAGATCGACTCGATCGACATCGTCGACATCAACGCCGGCAGCCATGGCCGCTGGTTCGCGACCAATTTCGACCCCGAGATCAACTTCCGCGAATTCACCGGCACCGTCTATTCCTGGCAGGGCGGCGAATGGCGGCAGAACCAGATGTTCGAGGTCGGCCGCGAATGGGATCTGCCCGTCGTCGGCAAGCGCACCGCCTACCTGTCCGGCCATGACGAGGTCCACAGCCTCTCGGCCCGCTACAAGGACGCCGACGTGCGCTTCTGGATGGGCTTCGGCGAGCATTACATCAATGTCTTCACCGTGCTGAAGAACCTCGGCCTGCTTTCCGAGCAGCCGGTCAAGACCGCCGAGAGGCTGGAGGTCGTGCCGCTGAAAGTGGTCAAGGCCGTGCTGCCCGACCCGGCCAGCCTGGCGCCCGACTACGAGGGCAAGACCTGCATCGGCGACCTGGTCAAGGGCACGCTGGACGGCAAGCCGGGCGAGATCTTCATCTACAACGTCGCCGACCACAAGGACGCCTATAACGAGGTCGGCAGCCAGGGCATCAGCTATACCGCGGGCGTGCCCCCGGTCGCAGCGGCGATCCTGGTCGCGCGCGGCACCTGGGACGTGAAGCGCATGGTCAATGTCGAGGATCTGCCCGCCCGCCCCTTCCTGGAGCTGCTGGGCGACCTGGGCCTGCCCACCCGCGTCATCGACGCCTCGGGCGACCACCCGCTCTAGGCACGGCCCGGACGGCTTGCCGAAAACGCCCGCGGCGGGGGAACCCGGCCGCGGGCTTGGCGTTTCCCTCGGCGCCGCACGGGGGGCGCGGAACGGGGGGAGGGGACGCATGCCGCCAGATCAGGAACGCCGCAGCCACATGTTTCCCTTTTCCGCCCCCACCGACAAGGGCGTGGCCAAGGTGGCGAACTGGGCGGTGATCGGCATCTTCCTCATCCTGCTCTTCAGCTTCTTCGCGCAGGCGCGCAGCTTCCTGATGCCGGTGACGCTGGCGATCCTGCTGTTCTTCGTCTTCGTGCCCTTCCGCCGGCTGATGGAGCGGCTGGGCATCGGCGCCATCGTCACCGCCGCCATCGTCTCGCTGGGGCTGGTGGTGGCGGTGGTGCTGATCGGCTTCGTCATCTCGGGCCCGGCCAACCGGCTGATCGAGAACGCGCCGCAGATCACCGAGCGGCTGGAACAGCGCTTTACCGAGATCCGCAGCAATTTCCGCGGCCTGGAGCGCGCCGCCGAAAAGATCGACGAGATCGCCGGCGGCGGTTCCTCCCCGCCCGAACCGGCCACGCCGCCCGGTGAAACCTTGCCCGACGCGACGCTGACCGGCACGCTCAGCGCGATCCCCGCCCCTGGTGCGCCGCAGCCCCCCGACCAGCAGATCCAGGTCGAGGTGAACGCCACCCCCGAGACCTCGACGCTGGCCAGCGCGCTGGACCTTGGCCCGGCGCTGGTCGGGCAGATCATCTTCACGCTGTTTTTGCTGTTCTTCCTGATCTCCTCGGGCGACCTGCTTTACCTCAAGATCGTGCAGAGCTTCGATTCCATGCGCGAAAAGCGCGCGGCCTACCTGGCGCTGCGCGAGATCGAGGACAGCCTGGGCACCTATCTTGGCGCGATCACCCTGATCAACGCCTGCCTGGGGCTGGCCATCGGGCTGGCGATGTGGGCCTGGGGCATGCCCAGCCCGGTGCTGTTCGGGCTGGCGGCCTTCCTGCTGAACTTCATCCCCTACCTGGGCTCGGTCGCCGGCATCATCATCGCGACGCTGGTCGGGGTCTTCGTCTTCGACGACCTGTTCACGCCGCTGATGGTCGGCCTGACCTACCTGGGCCTGACCGCGCTGGAAGGCCAGCTCATCACGCCCTATTTCGTCTCGCGCCGCCTGCAGCTGAATACGGTGGTGGTGTTCCTGACCGTCGCGCTCTGGGCCTGGCTCTGGTCGGTGATCGGCATGATCGTCGCCGTGCCGTTGCTGGTGGTGATGCGGGTTCTGGCCGAACACATCCCCGGCCTGCAGAAATTCGGCAATTTCCTGGCCGGCGAGGATCCGCCCGCGCTGGAGGACGAGGACGAGGAAGAGGCGCGGGAACTGGTCGAGGCCGGCGACGAGGCCGAGGATGCGGCCCAGGCCTCGGCGGCCACCATGGTCCTGGCCACCAAGGATTGATCGCGCCGGCTCTGGATAAATGGCGAAAACATGGCATGATCGCGACGCCATCCATGGACGAATCGCGACAGATGCCTGAACACGATCCCTCGCCCGACCCGAACCAGCCGCGACTGCGCATCGGCTTCGTGCTGACGCCGCGCTTCACGCTGTCGGCCTTTGCCACGTTCGTGGACGTGCTGCGGCTGGCGGCCGACGACGGCGACGGCTCGCGGCCGATCCGCTGCCGCTGGCGCGTGCTCTCACCCGACATGGCGCCGGTGCAATCCTCCTGCGGCATGCGCATCGAACCCGAGGAGCGGCTGGGCGACCCCACCCGCTTCGACTACATCATCACCGTCGGCGGGCTGATCGACGGGGGGCCGGGCCTTTCGCCGGACCAGGCCGCCTTCCTGCGCCGCGCCGCCCTGGCGCGGGTGGCGCTTGGCGGGCTTTGCACCGGGGTCTTCGCCATGGCCCGCATCGGGCTGATGGACGGCTATCGCTGCTGCGTCAGCTGGTTCCACCACCAGGATTTCCTGGCCGAGTTCGAGCGGATGCGCCCGGTCTCGGACCAGATCTTCGTGGTGGACCGCGACCGGATTTCCTGCTCGGGCGGGGTCAGCGCGGCGCATCTGGCCGCCTTCCTGGTCGACCGCCACCTGGGCCGCGCCGCCGCGCGCAAGGCGCTGTCGATCCTGATGATCGACGAGCCGATGGCCGGCGACCGCCCCCAGCCCGGCCTGCCGCTGGAACTCAATGCCCGCGACCCGCTGGTGCGCCGCGCGCTGCTGGCCATGCAGCAGAACCTGCATGCGCCGCTGTCCATCGCCCGCATCGCCAAGGATCTGGGCGTCGGGCGGCGCAAGCTGGAGCGGCATTTCAACGCCGACCTGGGCCTTCCGCCCGCCGATGCCTCGATCCGCATCCGGCTGGCGCAGGCGCGCATGCTGCTGGCGCGCACCGACCGCACCGTCACCCGCATCGCCGAGGAGACCGGCTTTTGCGACGCCTCGCACCTGATCCGCGTCTTCCGCGAGACCGAGGGCACCACGCCCGACCTCTGGCGCCAGAACCGCGTCCCCCTGGCGCAGGACGCGCCCTGACCGGCCGTTGCACGGCGCCATCCTGCAACGCGCCGCGCCGCGCCGGATAATGCGGCGCCATTCGGATGAGGA
>NZ_VCBQ01000009.1:0-83941 GCF_006386455.1 Paracoccus sp. FO-3
CCCCGCCCAGAACATCAACTGGACAACACCCCAAGGTGGAGACGGGCCGAACTACCCGAATATGTGATCGCCAGGACGCCCGCCGCCGCCGCCCCGCCGTTGCCCATCGGCCCGGCGGCGGCTAGGGTCGCCTGCGCAAATCGCCGAGACATGGGCCCAAGCCGTGACCACAAGACTGATCCCCATGGCGCTGATCGCGCTGATCGCCGCGCCGATGCCGCAGGGCACCGCCATGGCCGCACCCTCGCTTGCCCAGGCCGAAAAGCCCGAGCCCCAGAACAGCGAGCGCCCGGCGCATCGCCCGGCGGATACGGCGCCCGAGGTTCGCGGCCTCTCGGGGCCCTACCTGGCCGCGCGCATGGCCGCGATCCAGAACGACTATCCCGAAGCCGCCCGCTATTACCTCCAGGCGCTGGCCCATGACGACAGCGATCCCTTCCTGCAGGACAGCGCGCTGGTCGCGCTGATCTCGGCCGGCGAGATGGAGCGCGCCACCGCGCTTGCCGGCACCATGTCCGGCCAGGGCCGCGCCACGGAACTGGCGCGGCTGGTGCAGCGCGCCGAGATGGCACGCGCCGGGCGCTGGGACGCGCTGATCGAGGCCATCGACGCCGCCCCCTCGCCCGAAGGCGACGCCGGCACGCCCGGCGGCGGCATGCTGATCGACGGCATGATGCGGGCCTGGGCGCTGCTGGGCGCCGGAAAGGCCGGCGAGTCGCTGACCGCCTTCAAGAAAATGGCCGAATTGCGCGGCGCCGCGCCGATGGTGAACTACCACCTGGCGCTCGCCAAGGCGCGGGTCGGCGATTTCGAGGGCGCCGAGCTGCTGCTGGCCGATCCCGTCACCGGGGCGCATATCCTGGGCGTCATCGCCCGCGCCCAGGTGCTGTCGCAGCTGGAACGCAACCGCGACGCCATCGCCATGATCGAGGCGACGCCCGGCTTTGCCGAGGAGCCCTACCTGGTCGCCCTGCGCGACCGCATGGCACGGGGCGAGACGCTGCCCTTCGATTCCGCCCGCGGTCCGGCGGACGGCATGGCGCAGCTGTTCCTGACCTTCGGCTCGGTCCTGGCCACCACCGACGAGCCCGATCCGCTGGCGCTGATCCATGCCCGGCTGGCCGAATACCTGGCCCCCGACCTGGGCGAGGCGCGGCTTCTGGCGGCGCAGCTCTTGCAGGGCTTCGGCCAGTTCGACCTGGCCGAGCGCGAGTTCGAGGCCCTGCGCGAGCTGGGCGACATGCGCCCGGTCGCGGAATTGTCGCGCATCGACGCCCTGGCCCGCGCCGAGCGGCTGGGGGATGCCGAAAAGGCCGCGCTGGCGCTGACCGCCGCCCATCCCGAACTGGCCCAGGGCTGGATCGCGCTTGGCGACATGCTGCGCCAGCAGGACAAGTTCGCCCAGGCGGTCCCGGCCTATGACAAGGCGCTGGACCTGATCGGCGACGCCAGCCCCGAGGCGCGCTGGTTCCCGCTTTACGCCCGCGGCATCGCGCTGGAACGCTCGGGGCAGTTTCCCAGGGCCGAGGCGGATTTCCGCGCCGCGCTGAAGATCCGCCCCGATTCGCCGCAGGTGCTGAACTATCTGGGCTACAGCCTGGTGGACCGCAACGAAAAGCTGGACGAGGCGCTGGCGCTGATCCAGCGCGCGGTCGAGCTGCGCCCGGACGACGGTTATATCCTCGATTCGCTGGCCTGGGCCTATTTCCGCCTCGGCCGCTACCAGGAGGCGGTGGCGCCGATGGAGCGCGCGGTGGCCGCCATGGCCAGCGATTCGCTGGTCAACGACCACATGGGCGACATCTACTGGATGGTCGGCCGCAAGCGCGAGGCCGAGATCCAGTGGCACCGCGCCCTGTCGCTGAAGCCGGAAACCGAAGCCGACGCCCAACGCATCCGCATCAAGCTCGAGCGCGGCCTCGATGCGGTGCTGGAAGAGGAAACGGCCGCCGGCCGCCGGCGCCCCGAGGTCCGCGCCCCGGAACCGGCCAAGGCCGACTGACCCATGCCCCTGCCCCGGCGCGAGGCCGCGCCCGCCAAGCTGAACCTGTCCCTGCATGTGACCGGCCGCCGCGCGGACGGCTATCACCTGCTTGATTCGCTGGTGGTGTTCCTGGAGCTGGGCGACGTGGTGACGGTGGCGCCGGGGCCCTTGTCGCTCAGCCTGACCGGCCCCTTCGCCCAGGGCCTGGCGGCCGAGCCCGACAACCTGTGCCTGCGCGCCGCGCGGCTGGCCGGGCGCGAGGCGCGGATCACCCTGGAAAAGAACCTGCCGGTGGCCTCGGGCATCGGCGGCGGCTCGGCCGATGCGGCGGCGGTGCTGCGCGCGCTGGATGCCCGCCCCGAGCGGCCGGAAATGCTGGGCGCCGACCTGCCCGCCTGCCTGGCCGGCCGTCCGCTGCGGATGCGGGGCCTGGGCGAGATCCTGGTGCCGCTGCCGCCGCTGCCCCAGCTGGATGTGCTGCTGGTCAATCCCGGCCGCGGCCTGCCCACGCCCGCGGTGTTCAAGGCCCTGGCGCAGCGCGACAATCCGCCCATGCCCGAGCCCTTGCCCGATTTCCCCGACGCGCCGGCTCTGATCGCCTTCCTGCAGGAATGCCGCAACGACCTCGAGGCGCCGGCCATCGCCCTGATGCCCGAGATCGCCGATTGCCTGGCCGCGATCCGCGCGACCGGGGCGGCGCTTGCACGCATGTCCGGCTCGGGCGCGACCTGCTTCGGGCTTTTCGCAACCGCGGCCCAGGCCCAGGCCGCCCGCGCCCGCATCGCCGGGGCAAATCCCGGCTGGTGGGTGGCGGCATCTGGACTTGCGCCGGCAAAGCACTAACCTGCCGCTGAAATCCACAAGGGGAAAACCATGCTGCGCCTTGGCGTCAACATCGACCACGTCGCCACCATCCGCAACGCCCGCGGCACGCCCTGGCCCGACCCGCTGCGCGCGGCGACGCTGGCCCAGGAGGCGGGCGCCGACGGCATCACCGCCCATCTGCGCGAGGATCGCCGCCATATCTCGGACGCGGACATCGACCGGCTGATGGCCGCGCTGAACCTGCCGCTGAACCTGGAAATGGCCGCGACGGCCGAGATGCAGGCCATCGCGCTGCGCCACCGCCCGCATGCCGTCTGCATCGTCCCCGAAAAGCGCGAGGAGCGCACGACCGAAGGCGGGCTCGACGTCGCCGGCAACGAGGCCTTCCTGGCCGATTTCATCGCGCCGCTGCGCGAGGCGGGCTGCCGGGTCTCGCTCTTCATCGGCCACGAGCCGCGCCAGGTCGAGGCCGCCGCCCGCATCGGTGCCGCGGTGGTGGAACTGCATACCGGCGCCTATTGCGACCTCGACACCGAAGGGCGGCCGGCCGAACGCGACCTGGAGCTCGAGGCGCTGCGCAAGGCCGCGGCCCAGGCGCATCTGCTGGGACTCGAGGTCCATGCCGGCCACGGCCTGACCTTCGACACGGTCGGCCCCATCGCCGCCATCCCCGAATTGCGCGAATTGAACATCGGCCATTTCCTGATCGCCGAATCGGTCTTCCTCGGCCTCGGCCCGGCCATCCGCGAAATGCGCCGGCGCATGGACGCCACCCGCGCCTGATTTCTCCGTTGCCCAAATACCCATGTCACCACAGGACCAACCAGGCGCATGATTCTCGGCATAGGCTCGGACCTCTGCAACATAGACCGCATCGCCGGGGTGCTCGCGCGCCACGGCGACCGCTTCCGCCGGCGGGTCTTTACCGAACGCGAACTGGCGCTGGCCGCGCGGCGCCGGCAAGAGGCCGCGACGCTCGCCAAGCGTTGGGCGGCCAAGGAGGCCTGCTCCAAGGCGCTGGGAACCGGGCTGGCCATGGGGATCGCCTGGCGCGACATGGCGGTCAGGAACCTTGCGACCGGCCAGCCGACCATGGAGCTGACCGGCTGGGCGGCCGAGCGGCTGGCGGCGATGACGCCCCCCGGCCACCGCGCGCATGTGCATGTGACGCTGACCGACGACCATCCCTGGGCGCAGGCCCTGGTGGTGATCGAGGCGCTTCCGGATGACGGCGGGGCAGGCACGGCTTGACTTTGCCGCCCCCCGCGCCCCATGAACGCGCGACTTGCCGATGAAGGGAATGGCATCCATGGCCAAAAGCGAAGCCCGCAAGGATGGCGGCATCTGGGAAACCGTCAAGACCATCTTCTGGGCGCTGGTGATCGCGGGCGTGTTCCGCACCCTGTTCTTCCAGCCGTTCTGGATTCCCTCGGGCAGCATGAAGGACACGCTGCTGATCGGCGACTTCCTGTTCGTGAACAAGATGGCCTATGGCTATTCGCGGGTGTCCTGCCCCTTCGCGATCTGCCCGATCTCGGGCCGCATCCTGGGCTCCGAGCCCGAGCGCGGCGATGTCGTGGTCTTTCGCCACCCGACGCGGGGCGACGATTTCATCAAGCGGGTGATCGGCCTGCCCGGCGACCGCATCCAGATGAGGGACGGCGTGCTGTGGATCAACGGGCAGGAGGTGCCGCAGCAGCCCGCCGGCACCTTCACCGAACCCTATGCCCCGCAGGGCCCGCAGCAAAGCCTGCCGAAATGCCGCAACGAGCCGGTCCCCGAGGGCGCCGCCTGCGAAAAGGACCGCCACACCGAGACGCTGCCCAACGGGCGCACGCATGACGTGCTGAACATCTTCGACAACGGACCGGGCGACAATACCGCCGAGTTCACCGTGCCCGAGGGGAACTACTTCTTCCTGGGCGACAACCGCGACAATTCCGGCGACTCGCGCTGGCCGGCGGCGGTGGGCGGCGTCGGCATGGTGCCGGCGGAATACCTGATCGGGCGCGCCGACCGGATCATGTTCTCCTCGGCCGGCAAGTCGCTGCTGTATTTCTGGACCTGGCGGGCAGACCGCTTCCTGAAGGCCGTGGACTAAGGGAAGAATTGCCGCGGCGCCCCGCGCCGTGGCAGGATCGCGACATGAAGATTTCCGCAGACCTGCGCGCATTCTCGGAACGGCTGGGGCACGAATTCTCGCGCCCCGACCTGCTGCGCCGCGCCCTGACCCATGGCTCGATCGCCAGCGCCACCCGGCCCGACAACCAGCGGCTGGAATTCCTGGGCGACCGCGTGCTGGGCCTGACCATCGCCGAGGCGCTGTTCTCGGCCGACCACGCCGCGACCGAAGGCCAGCTTGCGCCGCGCTACAACACGCTGGTCAAGGGCGAGACCTGCGCCGCCGTCGCCCGCGAGATCGGGCTGGGCGAGGTGCTGAAGCTCGGCCGCTCCGAGATGCTGTCGGGCGGCCGGCGCAAGGAGGCGCTGCTGGCCGATGCGATGGAGGCGGTGATCGCCGCCGTCTATCTGGATGCCGGCTTCGAGGCGGCGCGCCAACTGGTGCTGCGCCTATGGGCAAGCCGGCTCGCCAATGTCGAAAGCGATGCGCGCGACGCCAAGACCGCGCTTCAGGAATGGGCGCAGGCGCAGGGCATGAGCCCGCCGCGCTATATCCAGACCGCGCGCAGCGGCCCCGACCATGCGCCGGAATTCCAGATCACCGTCCGGCTGGACGACGGCCGCGAGGCCGCCGCCAGCGGCAGGGGCACCAAACGCAGCATCGAGCAGGCCGCCGCCAGCGCCATGCTGGAACAGATCGAAAGAACGCCATGACCCAGACACGCGCGGGCTTCGTCGCCCTGATCGGCGAGCCGAATGCCGGGAAATCCACCCTGCTGAACCGGATGGTCGGGGCCAAGGTCTCGATCGTGACGCATAAGGTGCAGACCACCCGCGCCCGCATCCGCGGCATCGCCATGCGAGGGGACAGCCAGATCGTCTTCGTCGACACGCCCGGCATCTTTCGCCCGCGCCGCAGGCTCGACCGCTCGATGGTCAAGGCGGCCTGGGGGGGCGCGGCCGATGCCGATGTGATCCTGCTCTTGATCGAGGCGCATCGCGGCTTGACCGACGGCGCGCAGGCGATCATCGACAACCTGCGCCAGCATGCCGGCCAGACCCCGGTGGCGCTGGTCATCAACAAGATCGACCGGGTGAAGTCCGAGGCGCTGCTGGCGCTGTCGCAACAGCTGAATGCCGCCTTCGACTTTACCCGCACCTTCATGATCTCGGCCGAAAAGGGCTATGGCTGCGACGACCTGCTGGACTGGCTGGCGCAGGAAGTGCCCGAGGGGCCGTGGCTTTACCCCGAGGACCAGGTGGCCGACCTGCCGATGCGCATGATCGCCGCCGAGATCACCCGCGAAAAGCTGACCCTGCGCCTGCACGAGGAAATCCCCTATCAGCTGACGGTGGAAACCGAGAAATGGGAAGAGCGCAAGGACGGCTCGGCCCGCGTGGACCAGATCGTCTATGTCGCCCGCCCCGGCCACAAGGGCATCGTCCTGGGCAAGGGCGGCGAGACGATCAAGGCCATCGGCCAGGCGGCGCGGGCCGAACTGGCCGAGTTCATGGGCCGCCCGGTCCACCTGTTCCTGCAGGTGAAGGTGCGCGAGAACTGGCTGGACGAGGCCGAGCGCTATAACGAGATGGGCCTCGATTTCCGCGACGGCGATGCCTGAGGCGCCCGATGCCTGAGCCGCGCCTGGCCGCCGGCGTCTGGGTCGCGGCCTATCTGCGCCGGCTGGGGCTTGTCGGCATCCCGGCCTATGTCACCCGGCATGGCGACGACACCGCCGGCAGCGTGATGGTGAAATGCGCCACGCTGGACGGCCGGGCGAGCCTGTGGATCCGGGAATGGGATTTCGAGACCGACCGGCGGGCCTGGCTGCAGCTGAACGAGGCCGAGGAGCGCGAGATCGACGCCGGGATCGCCCGCAACATCGCCCGCGACCCCGACCTGTGGGTGATCGAGATCGAGAGCCGCGACGGCCGGACCCTGCTGGAGGAGGACGGGCTGGCTTGAACCGGCCTGGGTATCGCCCGAGAGGGTGGAAGGCCGGACGGGGCGGGGCACATTGCGCGCCGGGCGGGAGTATTTGGGAAACGGTGAAAGCCCAAGGACAAGGCGGCGGGCGGAGCGCCTGGCGGGGCGGGCGGCATGGGTATTTGGGGAACGAAGAAGCCGGAGGTTTCGCGCCGGATGGCCGGGCGCGCGGCGCGGCGGGCATGGCGGGGCGCCGGCCGGTGGGAAGCCGCTAAATCTTGTGGCTTTCCCGTGACATTCCGTGCGGCGCACACTATAAGATGCGAGTCCAAGGCAGGATAAGAAGACAATGACCGAACCCGCCCCCCAGACCTCCGACTACGGCGCCGATTCCATCAAGGTTCTCAAGGGCCTGGAAGCCGTGCGCAAGCGTCCCGGCATGTATATCGGCGATACCGACGACGGCTCGGGCCTGCATCACATGGTCTATGAGGTCGTGGACAACGGCATCGACGAGGCGCTGGCCGGACATGCCGATTTCGTGCGGGTGAGGATTCACGCCGACAGCAGCGTCTCGGTGCGCGACAACGGCCGCGGCATCCCGGTGGACATGCACCCGACCGAAGGGGTCAGCGCGGCCGAGGTCATCATGACCCAGCTGCATGCCGGCGGCAAGTTCGACCAGAACAGCTACAAGGTCTCGGGCGGGTTGCACGGCGTCGGCGTCTCGGTCGTCAACGCGCTGTCGGACTGGCTGGAGCTGCGCATCTGGCGTAACGGCAAGGAACATTACGCCCGCTTCGAGAACGGCGACACCGTCGAGCACCTGCGCGTGGTCGGCGATGCCGAGCCGGGCGAGAAGGGCACCGAGGTGCGTTTCCTGGCCTCGTCCAAGGAGGACCGGGCGGACGGCACCTTCTCGAACCGCGACTTCAGCTATAAGGTGCTGGAGAACCGGCTGCGGGAGCTGGCCTTCCTGAACTCGGGCGTGCGCATCATCCTGGAGGACGAGCGCCATGCCGAACCGCTGCGGACCGAGCTTTTCTATGAAGGCGGCGTGCGGGAATTCGTGAAATTCATCGACCGCTCGAAAACCCCGGTCATGCCCGAGCCGATCTTCATCACCGGCGAGCGCGGCGGCATCGGCATCGAGGTGGCGATGTGGTGGAACGACAGCTACCACGAGACGGTGCTGCCCTTTACCAACAATATCCCGCAGCGCGACGGCGGCACGCATCTGGCCGGCTTCCGCGGCGCGCTGACCCGCGTCATCAACAATTACGCGCAGACCAATGCCCAGGCGCGCAAGGAAAAGGTCGATTTCACCGGCGACGACGCGCGCGAGGGGCTGACCTGCGTGCTGTCGGTCAAGGTGCCGGACCCGAAATTCTCGAGCCAGACCAAGGACAAGCTGGTTTCCTCGGAGGTGCGTCCCGCGGTCGAGGGGCTGGTGGGCGAGAAGCTGGCCGAATGGTTCGAGGAAAACCCGGCCGAGGCGAAATCCATCCTGGGCAAGATCGTCGAGGCGGCGCTGGCGCGCGAGGCGGCGCGCAAGGCGCGCGAGTTGACGCGCCGCAAGACCGCGATGGACGTGGCCAGCCTGCCCGGAAAGCTGGCCGATTGCCAGGAAAAGGATCCGGCGTTGTCGGAACTGTTCATCGTCGAGGGCGACTCGGCCGGCGGGTCCGCCAAGCAGGGCCGCTCGCGCCAGAACCAGGCGGTGCTGCCCTTGCGCGGCAAGATCCTGAACGTGGAGCGGGCGCGCTTCGACCGGATGCTGTCGAGCGACCAGATCGGCACGCTGATCACCGCGCTGGGGACCGGCATCGGCCGGGACGAGTTCAACCTGGGCAAGCTGCGCTACCACAAGATCGTCATCATGACCGATGCCGACGTGGACGGCGCGCATATCCGCACGCTTCTGCTGACCTTCTTCTTCCGGCAGATGCCCGAGTTGATCGAGGCGGGGCATCTCTATATCGCGCAGCCGCCGCTCTACAAGGTCAGCCGCGGCCGGTCCGAGGTCTATCTCAAGGACGAGGCGGCGCTTGAGGACTACCTGATCGAGCAGGGCATCGACGGCGCCAGCCTGCGGCTGGGCAATGGCGAGACCCTGACCGGCGCCGACCTGGCCCGCGTGGTCGAGGAGGCGCGCACCGTGCGCCGCATCCTGCGCGCCTATCCGACGCATTACCCGCCCCATATCACCGAACAGGCCGCCATCGCCGGCGCGCTGGTCCAGGGCCGGGTCGATGCCGATGCGCAGGGCGTGGCCAATGCCGTGGCCCAGCGGCTGGACCTGATCGCCGAGGAATACGAGCGCGGCTGGACCGGCCGCCCGACCCAGGATGCCGGCATCCGCCTGACCCGGCTGCTGCGGGGCGTCGAGGAAAGCCGCACCCTGGACGGCCCGATGCTGCGCAGCGCCGAAAGCCGGCGGCTGGGCGCCATGACCGATGCGCTGCACGAGGTCTATGGCCAGCCGGCGCAGCTGATCCGCAAGGATCGCGGCATCCCGATCCACGGCCCGATGAGCCTGCTGCAAGCCATCTTCCTGGAGGGCGAAAAGGGCCTGTCGCTGCAACGCTACAAGGGCCTGGGCGAGATGAACCCCGAGCAGCTTTGGGAAACCACGCTGGACCCGGCGGCGCGCACCATGCTGCAGGTGCGGGTCGAGGATCTGGGCGAGGCCGACGACATCTTCACCAAGCTGATGGGCGATGTGGTCGAACCGCGCCGCGATTTCATCCAGCAGAACGCCCTGAGCGTGGAGAATCTGGACATATAAGGCTTAACGGTGCCAATGGCGCCACAAACCCCTTAAATTTTACACGATCTTTAGTTTTATGTTGCTATCATGTCGCGATCTGCGCCACAAAACGGCGGCGCCTTCAGGCGCCGCTTGCGGCCTTCCGACCGCAGGCCGAGTTGTTAATTGATTTTGATGCCGGGGATTTTGGACCTTCTATAGGCATCACGCATAGGAGATGTGGACATGTGCGCTGTTCGGATGAACGCCCTTCACGCCACTGCGGCCGCCGCCTCGCTGACGCTGGCCGCCGCTTTGGCCGCGAATGCGGGAGGTTTTACACTGCCGATCGTTGACAGCGGCGTCACCGCCCCGATCGTCGAAGTCCCCGCCGGCGAATGGGCCGGCGGCTATGCCGGTGTGACGCTGGGCTATGCCTTCGGCGAGGGCGAATACGTGGGCTTCACCGAGATCCCAGGCGGCTATCTGGGCACCGCCGGCAAGCTTGAGCTTAGCGGCGCCAATGCCGGGCTGCGCATCGGCTATCGCTGGCAGCGCAACCGCTGGGTGTTCGGCCCGGAACTGGGCTTTGAAGGCGGCAATATCGACGACGTGCTGACCTATGACAACGCATACGACGGCTCGACCGATGTGTCCTCCAAGGTCAAGAGCGTCCTGGCCCTGCGCGTCAAGACCGGCTATGTGGTTCAGCCCGACCTGCTGGTCTATGGCGTGGCAGGCCTTGCCAGGGCCGACATCGAGTATCGGGTCGCTGCCACGGATGACGCAGGCGGTTCCTTCAGCGACGAAGCGAATTACAAGCAGAGCGGCTATATCCTGGGCCTTGGCGTCGAAAAGAAGCTGAACGATCGCATGTCGGTAACGGGCGAATATGAATATGCCAACTTCGGCAAGTCCACGCGCACCTTCACTCTCAATAGTGAAACGGCATCGACTCAGGCCACCCCCGACTATCACAACCTGAAACTGGGCCTGAACTTCAAGTTCTGACCCCGAACGCTTGATCCGGCTCCACGGACGGGAAAGGGTCGCCCTGGGCGGCTCTTTTTCGTTTCTCACGACCGTCGGCGGCCCAGCGGCAGCGGAATGGCGCGGGCGCCGCAAGCGATGGCCAGCCCCTGCGGCACCAGCGCCGCCAGCGCCGGATCGTCCTGCAAAAGCCCGCCGGTATAGGCGCCGAAGGCCGGCAGCAGCAGGTGATCGCCGCCCAGCAGGAAGGCGCGCCGCCGCTCTCCTGCCAGCCGCACGGCGGGGTGGAAATGGCCCGATATGTCCGGCCCCTGCCCCGCCTGGTGCCGCAGCGTGACCCGGCCCAGCCGCAGGCTGTCCGCCGCCCGGCCCGGCAGGCCCGCCGGCGCGCTGGGATCGTGGTTGCCGCCGATCCAGACCCAGTCCCGCCCCTGCGCCAGCCGGGCCAGGGCGCCGGCGACCAGCGGGTCCAGCGCCTCGGCCGCCGCCAGGTCGTCGAAACCGTCGCCCAGGCTGACCACCACCTGCGGGTCCAGCGCCGCGATTTCGGCCGCCAGCCGCTCCAGCGTCGCCAGCCCCTCGTAAGGCGGCAGCAGCGGGCCGCCGCGCCGGGCCATGCGCTCGGACTTGCCCAGGTGCAGGTCGGCCACGACCAGCCAGCCGCCCATCCCCCACCACAGCACGCCCGAGCCCCGCGCCTCCAGCCACAAGCCGTGGAAGTCAAAGACATATCCGCTCATGCAATCCCTTCCAGCCCGGCGTCGCGCATCAGTGCCTCGGCCTCGATCTGCGCCAGCCGCTCGCGGCCCTCGCCGCGGATCGGCACCCGGCCGACCTCCAGCAGCAAGGGCGCGGCCATGGGCGAAACGCGGTCCAGCATCCGATGCTCGCGCCGGGGCGAGCGGTCCAGCATCTCCTCGATCCGGCCGAAATCGACAAGGCCCCGCCCCGCCTCCTCGGCGGTGATGCGCAGCATCAGGTGGCCGGGGTCGTATTTGCGCAGGGTGTCGTAAAGGATGTCGCTGGAGAATGTCGCCTGCCGCCCGCTCTTGCGTTGGCCGGGCATGTTGCGCTGGATCAGCCCGGCGACGGTGGCCACGTTGCGGAAGGTGCGCTTCATCACCGCATTCCCGCCCAGCCAGTCGCCCAGGCCCGCCCGCAGCCGCGCCCGGTCCAGCAGCGGCGCGGGATCGCACAGCGGGTCCAGCGACCAGACCAGCAGCGCGTAATCGGTCGACAGGAAACCCAGCGGGCCCAGCCCCTCCTCCTCCATCTCGCGGGTCAGCAGCAGGCCCAGCGTCTGCAAGGCATTGCGACCGGCGAAACCGTAAAGCGCGAAATGCCACAGCCCGGCATGGGGAAAGCTTTCGGACAGCAGCAGCCCCGGTTCCGGCAGGGCCGAGACCTCGGCCTGCAAGCCCAGCCAGTCCCGCGTCTGCGCGGGCAAGGCATCGTGCCGCGACGGATCGCCGATCAGCGCCAGCACCCGATGCGAAAGCTGCGTGGACATGGCCAGCTTGACGCCGGAATAGACCGCGATCTTGGGCTGCCGCGTCGGGTCGGGCGTGACCTCGATCACCATCTCGCGCATCGCATCCATGCGCACCACCCGCCCGCCGATCAGGAAGCTGTCGCCCGGCGTCAGGCTGGCGGCAAAGGCTTCCTCGACCTCGCCCAGGGGCGCGCCGCCGCGGCCGCGCAGGCGGACCTTCATCATCTCGGCCTCGACGATGGTGCCGACATTCATCCGCAGCAGTTTCGCCGCTCTCGCGTCGCGCAGATGCCACAGGCCCCCGCGCAGCATCAGCCGCTGCCAGCGGTCATAGGCGCGCAGGGCATAGCCGCCGGTCGCGGCGAAATCCAGGCAGGCGTCGAAATCGGCGCGGGAAAGCCCGCGATAGGGGCCGGCGGTGGCGACCTCGGCATAAAGCGCATCGGCGTCGAAGGGTGCGGCGCAGGCAGTCAACAGGATATGCTGGCACAGCACATCGAGCGGCCCCGGCCCGCGCGGATCGCCATCCAGGTCGCGCGCCCGCACCGCCTCCAGCGCGGCGACGCATTCGATCTGCTCGAAACGGTTCGCCGGCACGATCCGCGCCTTCGAGGGCGCATTATAGCGATGGTTCGCCCGACCGATGCGCTGCACCAGCCGCTTGACGTTCTTGGGCGCACCGACCTGGATCACCAGGTCCACCGCGCCCCAGTCGATGCCCAGGTCCAGGCTGCCGGTCGCCACCACGGCACGCAATTCGCCCGCCGCCATCGCCGCCTCGACCCGCGCGCGCTGCTCGCGCGCCAGGCTGCCGTGGTGCAACCCGATGGGCAGGTTCTCGTCATTCGCAGCCCAAAGCGCCTGGAAGAACAGCTCGGCCTGGGCGCGGGTATTGATGAAGATGATGGTGGTGCGCGCAGCCTTCACCGCCGCCAGCACCTCGGGGATGGCATGATGCCCGCCGCCGCCGGACCAGGGCGCAGGCCGCGCAGTGGCCAGCATGGCGATGTCGGGATCGGGGCCGGGATCGGCCTCGACCACCGTGACCGGCGCAGCGCCTGCCATGAACCCGGCCAGCGCCTGCGGATCCTCGACCGTCGCCGACAGGCCCGTCACCCGCAGCCCCGGCGACAAGGCCCGCAGCCGCGCCAGGCCCAGCATCAGCTGGTCGCCGCGCTTGCTTTCCGCCAGGGCGTGCAATTCGTCCAGCACCACCCGGCGCAATCCGCCAAAGATCGCCGGCGCCTCGGGATAGCTCAGCATCAGGGCCAGGCTCTCGGGCGTGGTCAGCAGGATCTCGGGCGGATCGACGCGCTGGCGCCGGCGCTGGCTCTGCCCGGTGTCGCCGGTCCGGTCCTCGACCCGCACCCCCAGCCCCAGTTCGGCCACCGGCCGCGCCAGGTTGCGGCCGATGTCGGCAGTCAATGCCTTCAGCGGCGAGACGTAAAGCGTATGCAGCCCGCCCCGTGCCGCTTCTCTGTTGCCCCAATACCCATCCGGCCGCGCCGCCTGCGCCAGCTCCACCAGCGAGGGCAGGAACCCCGCCAGCGTCTTGCCGCCGCCGGTCGGCGCGATCAGCAGGCTGTCGCCCGTCGCCGCCAGCAGCGCCAGCTGATGCGGATGCGGCTGCCAGCCCTGGCGCGCGAACCAGTCCTGGAACGCGGGCGGCAGGATCACAGCATCGCCTCGAGCGTTTCCAGCCGGTCCGCCTCGGCCGCCGGCTTGTCCCAGCGGATGCGGCTGATGCGGGGAAAGCGCATGGCCACGCCCGAACGGTGCCGGGCCGAGCGGTTCAGCCCCTCGAAGGCCACCTCGACCACCAGCTTCGGCGCCAGCGCCCGCACCGGCCCGTAACGCTCGACGGTGTTCTGGCGCACGAAGCGATCCAGCTCGCGCAGCTCGGCATCGGTAAAGCCGAAATAGGCCTTTCCGACCGGCACCAGTTCACCGCCGTCCCACAGGCCAAAGGTGAAGTCGGAGTGAAAGCCCGAACGCTTGCCATGGCCGCGCTGCGCATAGATCAGCACCGCGTCGACCACCATCGGGTCGCGCTTCCACTTGAACCAGGGCCCGCGCGGCCGGCCGGCGACATAGGTCGAATCGCGGCGCTTGACCATCACCCCCTCGATCACCGCCGCGGGCGGCTCGGCACGCAGCGCGGCCAGGTCTTCCCAGGTGGCGAAGTCCAACAGCGGCGAGATGTCGATGCGGGCACCGAAATCCACCGCCTCCAGCACCCTGCGGCGCGCCTCCAGCGGCTCGGCACGCAGATCGCGGCCATCCCACAGCAGCAGGTCGTAAAGCCGCAAGCCCGCCGGGTGGCTGGCCAGCAGGCCCTTGCCGACGGTCTTGCGGTTCAGCCGCTTTTGCAACTCGCCGAAGGGCGCGACCTCGCCCTCGCGGCGCACGATCAGCTCGCCATCGGCGCTGCCGTGGAAATCCATCGCCTCGATCACGTCGGGAAAGGCGTGCGAGATGTCCTCGCCGGTGCGGGAATACAGCCGCCGCATGCCGCCTTCGGCCACCGCCTGCACGCGGATGCCGTCCCATTTCCATTCCGCGAAATAATCGCCGGGCTCCAGCGCCCGCAATTCGTCCAGGTCGGTCGGCGTCGACAGCATCACCGGGCGAAACGGCGCCAGCGCCGCGCTTTCCGGCCGCGCCCCACCGCCCAGCCAGCCGAACAGCGGCGCATAGGGCGGCGTAAGCCCGTGCCAGATCTCCTCGATCTCGGGGACCGAGGGCACGCCCATCGCCGCCAGCGCCATCCGCGCCATGCGGGCCGAGACGCCCACGCGCAGGTTGCCGGTGGCGAGCTTCAGGAAGGCCAGCCGCTCGGACGGGCCCAGCCGGTCCAGCAACGCAGCGATGGCGCCGGGCAGCGCCGCCTTGCCGGTGCCCTGCAACAAGGCCACCGCCTGGGACAGCGAGGGGTCGTCCTCGGCCCCCTCGGGCCAGACCAGCGCGATGGTCTCGGCCAGGTCGCCGACGAAATCATAGCTCAGCGCCAGAAGCTCGGCGTCCACCCGCTCGGCCGCCAGGGCCCGCAGAAGCGAGGGCGTGACCCGGCGCAACGCCAGATCGCCGGTCAGCGCCGCCAGGGCCCAGCCGCGATCCGGGTCCGGCGTGCGCTCCAGATAGTGCTGCAAAAGCTGCAGCTTGGCATTGCGCGCCGGCGTGAAGGCCAGCCGTTCCAGCAGGGCGGCAAAACCCTTCATTCCGCCTCGTCCTCGTAGCCGACCAGCCGCAGCGGCCGGGCGGGGATCTGCGCCAGTTCGCACCAGCGCATCACGCCCTCTTCGGCGCCATGCGTGACCCAGACCTCGGACGGCGCCAGTTCCGCCAACGTGCCGGTCAGCGCCGGCCAATCCACGTGGTCGCTGATGACCAGCGGCAGTTCGACCCCGCGCTGCCGCGCCCGCGCCCGCACCGCCATCCATCCCGAGGCGAAGCCGATCACCGGGTCGCGGAACCGCTGCACCCAGGGGCTGGCGAATGCCGAGGGCGGCGCGATCACCAGCTGCGCCGCCACATCCTCGGCCGTGGCGGGCACCAGCGCGCCCAGGTCGATGCCGCGGGAGGTGTAGAAATCGCACAGCGCCTTCAGCGCGCCATGGATAGCGATGGGCGCGTCATAGCCGGCCTCGCGCATCAGCGCGATGACATGCTGCGCCTTGCCCAGCGCATAGGCGCCGATCAGGTGCGGGCGGTCGGGAAACTCGGCCATGCTGGCCAGAAGCTTGGCCACCTGCGCCGAGGGCTCGGGAAAGCGGAATACCGGCAGGCCGAAGGTCGCCTCGGTCACGAAGACGTCGCAGGGCACCGGCTGGAAGGGCGCGCAGGTCGGGTTCGGCTGGCGCGCGTAATCGCCCGAGACGACGATGCGGCAACCGCCGGCCTCGACCGAGATCTGGCTCGATCCCAGCACATGACCGGCCGGGTGGAAGCTGACGGTGACGCCGCCGATGCGCGTCTCGGCCTCGGCCAGTTGGGTCGCGCCGGCAAAGCCGTCGCCCATGCGCAGCCGCATGATCTCCAGCGTCTCGGCCGTGGCCATGACCGCGCCATGGCCGAAACGGGCGTGGTCGGAATGGCCATGGGTGATCAGCGCGCGCTCGACCGGACGCAGCGGGTCGATGTGAAAGCCGCCCTCGGGGCAGAAAAGGCCGGCTTCGGTCGGGAACAGGATGGAATCGGCACGCATGACCCGAAGATGTAGAACATTTCGTGAAAATCAAGCCGGCGCCAGCGGCCGGCCCTCGAAGATCGTCTCCATCGAGAAAACGCCGGTGACGCGTTCCAGATCCATGTCGGCGATCAGTTGCTTGTAAAGCGCGTCATAACCCGCCATGCCGCCCACCACCGCCTTGGCCATATAGTCCCATTCGCCGCCGATGCGGTGGAACTCGGTGATCTGCGGCAGCGATTCGATGCGGGCGCGAAAGCGCCGCGCCCAGGCGTCGTCATGATGGCGGGTGCGGATCATGACAAAGACCGTCAGCCCCAGCCCCAGCGCCGCCGCGTCGATGACGGCGCGGCTGCCTTGCAGCACGCCGGCCTCGGTCAGCCGCTGCAGGCGCCGCCAGCAGGCGTTCTGCGACAGGCCCACCCGCTCGGCCAGTTCGCGCTGCGACAGGCCGGCATCGCGTTGCAGCAGCGCCAGAAGGCGGTTGTCGATTTCGTCTATGGAAGAGGTCTTGTCGTTCATTTGACAACCGATCAGTGGGATACTGGCAGATATTCAGAATGATTTCTCGCCAGCGGCGGGTCAAGATGCGCGCATGAAGACGAGGAATCCGATGCCGCCTTTCGACAGCTATCTCGCCCGGCTGGGCGACGACCCGATGCAGGTGATCCATGACGGCGTGATCGGCCGCGACGCGGTGATCGACGGCCCCTTCGGGCCGCGCCGGATGATCTATGCCGATTACATCGCCTCGGGCCGGGCACTGCGGCCCATCGAGGACTGGGTGATGGAGAACGTCCTGCCCTGGTATGCCAACAGCCATACCGAGGCCAGCCATTGCGGCGGCACCATGACCCGGATGCGCCGCGCGGCGCGCGAGGCGATCGGCTTTTGCACCCATGCCGGGGCGGAACATGCGGTGATCTTCACCGGCTCGGGCGCGACGCAGGGCATCAACCGGCTGGTGCATCTCATGGCCGCCGGGCCGGGAACGACGGTGCTGATCGGGCCTTACGAGCATCACTCGAACATCCTGCCCTGGCGCGAAAGCGGGGCCGAGGTGGTGACGATCCCCGAGGCCGCGACCGGCGGGCCGGACCTGGCGGCGCTACGGCAGGCGCTGGCGCGCGCGGGCGGCCCGGTGATCGGCAGCTTCTCGGCCGCCTCGAACGTCACCGGCACGCTGACCGACATGGCCGAGGTCACGCGCATCCTGAAGGCGGCAGGGGCCAGGGTGGTCTGGGACCAGGCCGGCGGCGCGCCCTATCTGCCCATCGACATGCGGCTGGGCATGGATGCGGTGGTGATCTCGCCGCACAAGTTCATCGGCGGGCCCGGCGCCTCGGGCGTCCTGATCCTGCGCCGCGACGCGGTGCTGGCCGGGCGCCCCACCCTGCCCGGCGGTGGCACGGTGCGCTTCGTCTCGCCCCAGGGCCACGATTATGCGCCGTCGCTGGAGGCGCGCGAGGAAGGCGGCACCCCGAACGTGATCGGCGACATCCGCGCCGCGCTGGTCTTTCTGACCAAGGCCGCCGTGGGGCAGGACGCCATCGACGCGCGCAATGCCGAATGGCTGGCGCTGGGGATGGCGCGGCTGCGGAGCCATCCGCGGATCGAGCTGCTGGGCAACCCGGACGCGCCGCGCCTGCCCTTCTTCAGCTTCCGCATCCGCGACGGGCGGGGCGGCTTTGTCCACCAGCAGCTGGCGACGCGGATGCTGTCGGACCTTTACGGCGTGCAGGCGCGCGGCGGCTGCGCCTGCGCCGGGCCCTATGTCCATCACCTGCTGGGGCTGGGCCCCGAGGATTCGGCCCGGCTGCGCGCCGCGATCCTGGCCGGGGACGAGATCGAGAAGCCCGGCTTCGTGCGGCTGAACCTGTGCTGGGCGGCCCCGCGCGCCGAGGTCGAGGCGATCCTGGATGCCGTCTGCGACCTGGCCGATCACGCGGCCGACCACCTGGCGCATTACCGCTGCGACCGCGCCACCGCGATCTTCACCCCGGTTGCGGCCGCCTAGCGCAGGGGCGCGAGATATAGTCCCGCACCAGGGCCACCCGGCGCGGGCGAAAGCTGGTGCCGCCGGGACGCATGGCCCGGATGCGCGGCACGTGAAAGGTGCGGAAATCCTGCCGCAGCGTGCAATGCGCCAGCAGCATCATGTGGTTGTCGCTGTAGCTGAGGCCCAAGGGCCAGATCTCGCGCGTCGTGGCGGCGTCCTGCAGGTCGAGATAGTCGATGACCAGGCTGCGCTCTTCCCACAGCGCCTCGCGCAGCAGCGCCATGTCCACCTGCGGGCTGGGACGCTGCGCCGGTTCGCGAAACAGGCGCATGGTGGTGTGCATGGCGTGCCGGCCCTGGCTTTCGGGCAGGGTGGCGATGATGCGGGCCAGCGCATCCTCGCCCGCGCGGGTCAGTTCGGGATCGCCCAGCGTGCGCAGGCCCGAGACGGCCAGCAGTAGTGCCTCGATCTCCAGCCGCGAAAAGCTTTGCGGCGGCAGGGCCGGGTCTTCGGTCAGCGCATAGCCCAGCCCCGCCTCGCCGTCGATCAGCGCGCCGCCGGCGCGCAGCGTGGCGATGTCGCGGTAAAGCTGGCGGCGCGAGACGCCGGTCTCCTCGGCCAGCCGCGCGGCCGTCACCGGCGCGGGCAGGCGGCGCAGCGCATCCATCAGGCGCATCAGCCGGTCGGTGCGGGACATGCTGTCACCTTCTGTCAGGGGCCCTGCGCCATTCTGCCCCCGTCAACACAGGAGGCCAAGATGCCGACCCTATACCACGCCCCGAAAAGCCGCTCGTCGAGCATCCTTGCCCTGCTGGACGAGTTGGGCATCCCCGACAAGGTCGAGATCCGCCATGTCACGATCCCGCGCCAGGACGGCTCGGGCGGGCGCGACCCGGCGAACCCGCATCCCGAGGGCAAGGTGCCCTATCTGGTCGATGGCGAGGATCACGTGCGCGAACGCGGCGCCATCATCCTGTATCTGACCGACATGTTCCCCGAGGCGGGGCTGGGCCCGCTGCCGGGCGATCCCAGGCGCGGCCAGTATCTGAGCTGGCTCAGTTGGTATCAGGGCGTGCTGGAGCCGGTGGCGATCCTGAACTTCTTCAAGATCCGGCATCCGGCGCTGGAGGCGACCTTCCGCGACTACGACACCGCGATCCGGCGGCTGGACGAGGTGCTGGGCAAGCAGCCCTGGCTGCTAGGCGACCGCTTCTCGGGCGCCGACCTGCTGATCGCCAGCCCCTTCCTGTTCTTTGGCGAGGGGATGCCGCGCACGCCCGCCATCGACGACTGGGCGCGGCGGGTTCAGTCGCGCCCCTCGATGGCGCGGGCGGCGGAACTGGGCGGCTGAGGCGCCGCCGCGGCGGCGGCGGGCAGCTTGGCCAGCTGCACCATCAGGATGCCCGCCGCCACGATCAGCGCGCCGATCACGTCCGAGGCACCGAACCGCTCGCCCAGCAAAGCGGCGGCGATGGCGACGCCGAAGATCGGCGACAGGAAATGAAAGGTCGCCGCCCGCACCGCGCCGATGCGGTTGACCAGCCGGAACCACAGCCAGGTCGCGCCGATGCCCGGCGCGATCACCGTATAGGCAAAGGCCCAAAGCAGGCCCGCGCTCCATTCCACCGGGCGGCCCCATTCCATCAGCATGGCCGGGACCAGCAGCAGGCCGGCGCCGACTGCCATCTGCAGCCCGACGATCATCATCATGTTGCGGCTGCCGCCGGCGCCGCGCGCCGCCAGCGTGGCAAAGGTCAGCGCCACCATGCCGATCAGGCACAGGATCACCCCCGGCACGTCCAGCCCGTGCCGGAGCCGCACCCCCATGATCAGCGTGACGCCGGCCACCCCCGCGACCAGCCCGGCCACGGCGATGGGGCGCAGCCGCTCGGCATAGAGCAGCCAGCCCAGGAAGGCCACGGCCAGCGGCATCATCGAGGCGATGATGGCCGAGACGGATGCCTCGACATATTGCATCGCGACCCAGCTGAAACCCAGGTAAAGCGCGTTCTGGCACAGGCCAAACAGGACCACCGTGCGCCATTCGGCCCGGCTGAGGCGCCAGTTCTGGCCCATGGCGCGGGCCAGCGGGATCGCGACCATGGCAGACAGGCCGAAGCGGATGACCAGCGCGGTCAGCGGCGGCGCGGCCGTGACGATCATGCGCGTCGAGGTAAAGGCCGAGGCCCAGACGACCGCAAAGCCGAAGCCCATCAGAATGGCCCTGAAATCCATGTCGCCCCCCTGCCCGCACCCCCATGGGCTAGCAGATGGGCCGGCGGGCGCAAGGGCCGGAAACGACAGAAGCCGCGCAGGTCATGCGCGGCCCCTTCTGCGGCGAAAGCCGGGATCAGGCGTTCACGCTGTCCTTCAGCGCCTTGGCGATGGTGACCTTGACCACCTTGTCGGCGGGCTTCGTCATCATCTCCTGGGTTTGCGGATTGCGGACCTGACGCTCGGGGCGGGTGCGGCAGGCAACCTTGCCGATGCCCGGCAGGGTGACGGCACCACCTTCGGCGACCGTGCGCGACACGACGGCCGAAAGCGCGTCCAGAGCCGCCGCGGCAGTCTTCTTGTCGCTGCCCATTTCATCGGCCAGCGTGGCGACGAGCTGGGTCTTGGTCATCGGTTTCGAAGCGGCCTGGGCCATATTCTGTCTCCTCGTTGTTCCCCGTTCGGGAAATTTTCGGACGCCACCTTGGCGGCACGCTTGCCGCTACACAAGCTTTTTAAGCGCAGATCAAGCTTTTTCGGCGTCTTTCCCCAGCAAACGCTGCGAAATTCGTCGCCAAGGGCCCTATTCTAGAGAAAGGCGGTCTCGTTGAACGAGCGCAACTTGCGCGAGTGGATGCGCTCCAACGGCGTCTCGCGCAGCTTTTCCATGGCCCGGATGCCGATCAGCAGGTGGTTCGCGACCTGGGTGCGATAGAAATCCGTGGCCATGCCGGGCAGCTTCAACTCGCCGTGCAGCGGCTTGTCGCTGACGCACAGGAGCGTGCCATAGGGCACGCGAAAGCGGAACCCGTTCGCGGCGATGGTGGCGCTTTCCATGTCCAGCGCGATGGCGCGCGATTGCGACAGCCGCTGCACCGGGCCGGACTGGTCGCGCAATTCCCAGTTGCGGTTGTCGATGGTGGCCACCGTGCCGGTGCGCATGATGCGCTTGAGCTCATAGCCCTCCAGCTGCGTGACCTCGGCCACCGCCTCTTGCAGGGCGACCTGCACCTCGGCCAGGGCCGGGATCGGCACCCAGACCGGCAGGTCGTCGTCCAGCACGTGATCCTCGCGCAGATAGGCATGGGCCAGGACGAAATCGCCCAGGCTCTGGCTGTTGCGCAGCCCGGCGCAATGGCCGACCATCAGCCAGGCATGCGGGCGCAGCACGGCGATATGGTCGGTCGCGGTCTTGGCGTTCGAGGGGCCGACGCCGATATTGACCAGGGTGATGCCGTCGCCGTCCGCGCGCTTGAGGTGATAGGCCGGCATCTGCGGCATCTTGGCGCCGGTGGCGATGATGTCCTCGGGGCGTTCCAGGACCTGGTTGCCCGGCGCGACGAACTCGGTATAGCCCGAATGCGGATCGGCCAGCGCCCGGCGGGCGAAAAGCTCGAACTCGTCCACGTAGAACTGGTAGTTCGTGAACATCACGAAATTCTGGAAATGCTCGGGCAGGGTCGCGGTGTAATGCGCCAGCCGCGCCAGCGAGTAGTCGACGCGCTGCGCGGTAAAGGGCGACAGCGGATGGCTGCCGTCCGGGTTCGGCCCGGCGGTGCCGTTGACGATGTCGTCGTTCATCGTGTTCAGGTCCGGCACGTCGAAGACGTCGCGCAGCGAATAGTCCAGCACGCCTTCCTGCGGCACGTTCAGGTCGCTTTGCGTGGCCACGGCGAAATGCACCGGCATCGGCGTGCCGCTTTCGCCGATCGCCACCGGCACGCCGTGGTTGCGCATCAAAAGCCCGATCTGCTCGGTCAGGTAGCCGCGGAACAGGTCCGGCCTGGTGATCGAGGTCGAATAGGTGCCCGGCAGCGCGACATGGCCGAAGGACAGCCGCGAATCCGTCTTGGAATGGATCGGCACCGTCATGCGCAGTTCCGGGTAGAAGGCGCGATAGCGCGCCGCCGGCCGGCCGCCCTTCAGCGTGGCAAGGAAATGGTCCAGCAGGAAATGCGAGGCGCGCTCGTAAAGCTCGACCAGCCGGGCGACGGCGGCGGCCGGGTCGTCGAAATAGACGCGCTCGGCGGGCTCGGGCGTCTCGATGGGAAGTCTCCGGCTGTCGGTCAACATGCGCGCTCTCCAGTTTCGGCGGAGAGTGCCAGCGCGGCGGCGGGCTGGCAAGCCGGCACCGGACGCCTTATCTGGGGAAGGCAAAGGAGTGATGCGCATGGAATTTTCCATTCTCGATCTGGCGGTGGTGGCCGAGGGCTCGGACGCGCGCCGGGCCATCGCCAATTCCGTGGCATTGGCGCAAGCCGCCGAGGGCTGGGGCTACAGCCGCTTCTGGCTGGCCGAACATCACAACATGCCGGGCATCGCCAGTGCCGCCACCTCGGTGCTGATCGGCCATGTGGCGGACCATACCCGGACGATCCGCGTCGGCGCCGGCGGCGTCATGCTGCCCAACCACGCGCCCCTGGCCATCGCCGAACAGTTCGGCACGCTGGCGACGATCCACGGGCCGCGCATCGACCTGGGCTTGGGCCGCGCGCCGGGCGGCGACGGGGCGGTGATGCATGCGCTGCGCCGGTCCCTGCAGGGCAACCAGGATTTTCCGAACGACGTGGTCGAGCTCATGCACTATCTCGGCCCGCCCCGCCCCGGCGTCCCGGTCGCGGCCCATCCGGGCCAGGGCACGAATGTCCCGGTCTGGATCCTCGGCTCGTCGCTTTACGGCGCGAGCCTCGCCTCGGCGCTTGGCCTGCCCTATGCCTTCGCCAGCCATTTCGCCCCCGGCGACCTCGAGGACGCGCTGCGGCTTTACCGCGAGCGGTTCCAGCCCACCGAGTTTGGCCAGGCGCCGCGCTTCATGCTGGCGGTGAACGTCATCGTCGCCGACAGCGACGCCGAGGCGCAGCGGCTGCGCAGCAGCCAGCAGATCAGCTTCGCCCGGCTGCGGCTGGGCATGCCGGGCCTGCTGCCGCCCCCGGTCGACGACGTGCTTGAGGCGATCCCGGTGCGCATCCTGCCCACGGTCAACGCCGCGCTGGCGGTCAGCGCCGTCGGCAGCCCCGATACCGTCGCCGCCGAACTGGACCGGCTGATCGCCCGCCACCAGCCCGACGAGCTGATCCTGGTCGGCAATATCTACGACCAGGGCGCGCGGCACCGCTCCTTCGCCATGGCGGCCGAGATCCTGCGGGCGCGCGCATGACGAGGATGCTGGTTTTCGGCCACGGCTATTCCGCCGGCTTCCTGACGCCCCTGCTGCTGGCCGAGGGCTGGCATGTCACCGGCACCACCCGCGCCGCCACCGATCGCGTGGCGCAGGCCGGCGCCCAGCCGCTGCGCTGGCCGGGGCAAGAGGATGACGTGCGCCGCGCCATCGCCCAGGCCGACGCGATCCTGGTCTCGGTCGGGCCGGAACAGGGCGCGGACCCGGTCATGGCCGCCTTCGGGGCCGAGATCGCGGCGGCGCGGCCGGGCTGGCTGGGCTATCTTTCCACCACCGGCGTCTATGGCGACCGGGAGGGCGGCTGGGTGGACGAGGACACGCCCTGCACCCCCTCGACCCGGCGCGGGCGCGAGCGGGTCGCGGCCGAGCAGGGCTGGCAGCGGCTCGCCGCCGAACACGGCCTGCCGCTGCACATCTTTCGCCTGGCCGGGATCTATGGGCCGGGGCGCGGCCCCTTTGCCAAGGTCAGGGCGGGCACGGCGCGGCGCATCGTCAAGCCCGGCCAGGTCTTCTCGCGTATCCATGCCGAGGACATCGCCCAGGTGCTGCTGGCCTCGATCCACGCGCCGCGGCCGGGCGCGATCTACAATGTCTGCGACGACGACCCGGCCCCGCCCGAGGCGGTGATCGGCCATGCCGCGGAGCTGTTGGGCCTGCCCCTGCCCCCTGCCGAGGATTACGCGAGCGCCGAGATGACCCCCATGGCGCGCAGCTTCTATGCCGAGAACAAGCGCGTCGCCAACGACCGCATCAAGCGCGAGCTGGGCGTGACCCTGCGCTATCCCGACTATCGCGCCGGGCTGGCCGCACTGGCCCGCGCCGAGGGGATCGAGGCCTAGCAGGCTGCTGAAAAAGTATTTTGAGAGGGCGACGCAGCGGAAATCGTTCTGGATCCAGCTGATATTGGCCCGAAAATAGGGTGTTTTCGGCAAATTTGAGGCGGATTTCCCAGTTCCCCGCCCGCGCTGTCCTGTCGCAAGGACTTTTTCAGCAGCCTGCTAGGGCGCGATCGAGCAGCAGCCCGTCAGCATGCGCGAGGGCTGCTCCTGCCCGTCCAGGATCACCGCGACGGCCAGGGCATAGCTGCGGTCCGACATGCCGTCCGAACATTGCTCGGGCCGCAGGAAGGCGGTCAGCCGGCCCTTGTCGTCGCCGGCGATGATGCCGCGCGTGGGCTCGCCCTCGATGCCGCGATCCATGACCTTGCGCAGCGAAAGCTGGCGCTCGGGCTGGTCGGGCTCGCTGAAGACCAGCCCCTTCTGCACGGTCTTGACCGACCAGAAGGGCTCGGTCCCGCTGCAATGCAGCGCCAGCGGCAGCTCGGCCGGTTTCCACACCGTCGCCTGCGGCTTGAGAAAGCGCAGCGCGACCCAGCCCGTGGTCTCGCCCACGTTCACCCGGCCCCATTTGCCGCTGGCGTCGCGGGAAAGCAGTTCCACGCCCTTGGCGGTCGAGGCGAGCCGGCCGATGACCTTGGCCTTGCCGTCCGGCGCCTCGCGCACGTTCAGCGTGTCCCAGGTCTCGACCACGGTGACGTCGAACAGGTTGGGCAGATGATCCTGCGCCTGCACCGCCAGGGGCGCGGCAAGGGCAAGGCCGGTCAGAAGGATACGCAGAATCTGCTTGCTCATGGTAAGCGTCGCCTCCGGTCAGTCCACATCAAAGAAGTTAGCGTCAATCGAGCGCAGCACATAGGTCTTGTCGATCCTGACGCCGACGCCATGGTCTATCATCAGCCGGGCCAGCCGGGCACCGTCGATCAGGACCACGCGCTGCTGCACGCGGCGCACATACTCCCGCGCCTCGCGCGAAAAGGACGAGGTGGTCACGAACACGCCCTTCGTGGCGCTTTCGCCGGTCATCGAGCCGATGAAGGCCTGTAATGCCGGGCGCCCGACGACATTGTCCAGGCCGTAGCGCTTGGCCTGGATATAGACGGCGTCAAGGCCCAGCTTGTCCTCGTTGACCACGCCGTCGATGCCACCGTCGCCGGATTTTCCGATGGCCTGCCCCATCTCGGTCCGACCGTCGCCATAGCCCATGGCCAGCAGAAGCTCGACGATCAGCCATTCGAAACGGGCAGGGGTCAGCGCCAGAACCTGTTCGAGCAGGTCGTCGGCCAGAGCGGTGTCGAGTTGAGAATAGGCAAACTCGATCAGTTCAGATGGAGTCTGTGCTTCCTCGGCAACCTCGACAGTTTGGGCAGCAGAAGAGGTTGCGGTCCGGCCCTTTCGTTTGGCCCGCCACGCGATATATGGAGGCAGCCCTTGAACATATTTCCTATCGAAGGATCTACCCGACGCAACCAGTTCACGACCGGTTGGGGTAATCACATTATGACCACGCTCGACTTTTTCTGTTAACCCGGCTTGTTGCAACCAGAGCATTGCCCAATCCGCCCGATCAAAGACGCGCGTGCGGCCTCCGCTGGGGATGAGTTCAGCCATCTGCTCATCGTTCAGGGAAAAATGCCGTTGCAGACCCGGCAAGCATTCACGCGCATTCCGCGCGCCATCGGCCAACAAGCGTAAACATACAGGCAGCATATCGCTGCTTGACGGAATTTCGCTCACGCCCGCTTTTCCCCGATCCGGGCCACGCCCAGGACGTCCAGCACCTTGGCCTCGATGTCGGGGGCGGACATGCGGGCGTCGCGATACATGGCCTCGGGGCTGGCGTGGTCGATGAACGTGTCGGGCAGCACCATCTGGCGGAAGCGCAGCCCGCCGTCGAAGACGCCCTCGTCCGCAAGCAACTGCGCGACCAGGCTGCCGAAGCCGCCGACCGCGCCCTCCTCGATGGTGATCAGCGCCTCATGCGTGCGGGCCAGGCGCAGGATCAACGCGCGGTCCAGCGGCTTGGCGAAGCGGGCATCGACCACCGTGGGCGAGATCCCGCGCGCAGAAAGCGCCTCGCGCGCGCGCATGACCTCGGCAAGCCGGGTGCCAAAGGACAGGATGGCGACGCGCTTGCCCTCGGCGACGACCCGGCCCTTGCCGATCTCCAGCACCTCGCCGCGCTCGGGCATCTCGACGCCGGTGCCCTCGCCGCGCGGATAGCGGAAGGCGATGGGGCCTTCGTCATGGGCAGCGGCGGTGGCGACCATATGCACCAGTTCCGCCTCGTCCGCGGCGGCCATCACCACCATGCCGGGCAGGTTCGCCAGGAAGGCGATGTCATAGGCGCCGGCATGGGTGGCGCCATCGGCCCCGACCAGACCGGCGCGGTCGATGGCAAAGCGCACCGGCAGGCGCTGGATCGCCACGTCATGCACCACCTGGTCGTAGCCGCGCTGCAGGAAGGTCGAATAAAGCGCGCAGAAGGGCTTCATCCCCCCCGCCGCCAGCCCGGCCGAGAAGGTCACGGCATGCTGTTCGGCAATGCCCACGTCGAAGCAGCGGCGCGGGAAACGCTCGGCCATCAGGTTCAGCCCGGTGCCGTCCGGCATGGCGGCGGTGACGGCGACGATTCGGGCGTCGCGGCTGGCCTGATCGACCAGCGCGCGGGCGAAGACCGAGGTATAGCTGGGCGCGTTCGACTTGGCCTTGGCCTGCGTCCCGGTCTCGACATCGAATTTCGCCGTGGCATGGCCCTTGTCGGCGGCGCGCTCGGCCGGGGCATAGCCCTTGCCCTTGCGGGTCACGACATGCAGCAGCACCGGCCCCGTCGCCCGCGCCTTGACCGTGCGCAGAAGCGGCAGAAGCTGGTCGAGGTCATGGCCGTCGACCGGGCCGATATAGGAAAAACCCAGTTCCTCGAACAGCGTGCCGCCGACGGCCATGCCCTTGAGCATCTCCTTGGCGCGGCGCGCGCCCTCTTGCAGGCTGGGCGGCAGGAAGCCCACGGCGCCCTTGGCCACGGCCTTCAAGTCCTGGAACGGCCCCTCGGCGTAAAGCCGGGTCAGATAGCGCGACAGCGCCCCGGTCGGGGGCGCGATGGACATCTCGTTGTCGTTCAGCACCACGAAGAGCCGCTTGCCCAGGTCGCCGGCGTTGTTCAGCGCCTCGAAGGCCATGCCCGCGCTCATCGCGCCGTCGCCGATCACCGCGATGGCATCGCCCGGATCGCCGCCCAGCTCGCGCGCCATGGCAAAGCCCAGCGCCGCGCTGATCGAGGTCGAGCTGTGCCCGGCCCCGAAAGGATCATAGGCGCTTTCCGACCGCTTGGTGAAACCGGAAAGCCCGCCCTCCATCCGCAGGGTGCGGATGCGGTCGCGCCGCCCGGTCAGGATCTTGTGCGGATAGCATTGATGCCCCACGTCCCAGATGATCTTGTCGCGCGGCGCGTCGAAGACCGCGTGCAGCGCCACGGTCAGTTCGACCACGCCCAGGCCCGCGCCCAGATGGCCGCCGGTCACGGAAACCGCGCTGACCGTCTCGGCCCGCAGCTCGTCGGCAAGCTGGCGCAGCTCGCGATCGGTCAGATCCTTGAGGTCGGACGGCAGATGCACCCGGTCCAGGATCGGCGTCGCGGGGCGGTCGGAAGTCTCATGGGTCATGGCTTGCCCCTCTCCGGGCGGGCTGTCAGGCGTCGCGTTCGATAACGAAACGCGCGAGCTGCCGCAAGTTTCCTGCGCCCTCGCCATAGGCATCCAGGGCGGTTTCGGCGTCGCGGACCAGCGCGCGCGCCTTGTCCCGCGCGCCCTCCAGCCCCAAGAGCGAGACGAAGGTCGCCTTGTTCGCGGCCCCGTCCTTGCCGGTGCGCTTGCCGGTCTCGGCCTCGCTGCCGGTCACGTCGAGGATGTCGTCCTGGATCTGGAAGGCCAGGCCCAGGTTGCGGGCATAGTCCGCCAGCGGGCCGGGATCCTTGCCGGCCATGACCGCGCCGGCGGTGGCGGCGAACTGGATCAGCGCCCCGGTCTTGGCCTGCTGCAGCCGCGTGATGGCGGCAAGGTCCAGCGGCGCGGCGGCGGTCTCGGCGGCGATGTCCAGCGCCTGGCCCCAGACCATGCCGCGCCCGCCCGCCGCCTCCGAAAGGCCCCGCACCAGCGCCAGCCGGGCCTCGGGCGGCCCGATCTGCGGCTCGGTCAGCAGGCCGAAGGCCAGGCTTTGCAGCGCATCGCCGGCCAGGATCGCGGTCGCCTCGGACCATTGCACATGCACGGTCGGCAGGCCGCGGCGCAGGTCGTCGTCGTCCATCGAGGGCAGGTCGTCATGGACCAGGCTATAGGCATGCAGCGCCTCGACCGCCGCCGCGACCGGCAGCGCAGCCGCGTCGCCCAGGCCGAACAGCCGCGCCGATTCCATGGCCAGGAAGGCGCGGATGCGCTTGCCGCCGGTGCAGGCATAGCGCATGGCATCGGCCAGCTCGCCCGCGGGCAGGCCGGCCATGGCCCCGTCCAGCGCGGCCTGGACCTGCGCCTTCACCTCGCCCAGGCGCTCCTGCATCACAGCCCCTCGGCCGGCGCGGTGCCCTGGGGCTGGCCGTTCGCGGCAAGCGTGATCCTTTCCACCCGCTCCTCGGCCTCGCGCAGGCGCTGGTCGCAATGCGCCCGCAGCAAGGCGCCGCGCTCGTAAAGCTTGATCGATTCCTCCAGCGTGGCCTCGCCATGCTCCAGCCGGCCGACGGTCGCCTCCAGCTCTTTCATCGCATCCTCGAAGGACATGTTCTCGATCTCGGTCACGCCGCAGTCTCCCTCAGCACATCGACATGGGCGCGCGCCGAGCGGCCCAGAGCGGCAAGATCATATCCGCCTTCCAGCGCCGATACCACCGGGGCCGAACAGGCGGCCGCCGTATCGCAGATCATCCGGGTGATGGCGGTGAAATCGGCCTCGTCCCACATCAGCGAGGCCAGCGGGTCCGCGGCATGGGCGTCGAACCCGGCCGAGACCAGCACCAGCTGCGGCCGCCATGCCGCGACCCGGCCGCAGATCGCCGCCCAGGCGGCACGCGCCTCGTCCCCGCCGCTGCCCGGCGCCAGCGCGACATTGACGACCTGGCCATGCGCGCCACGCTCGGCCGGCGCGCCGGTGCCGGGATAAAGCGGCACCTGGTGGGTCGAGGCGAACAGCGCCCGCTTCTCGTCCCACAGCACGTCCTGGGTGCCGTTGCCGTGATGCACGTCGAAATCCAGCACCGCCACCCGGTCCAGCCCATGATGCTCCAGCGCCCGCTTGGCCCCGATCGCGACCGAGGACAGGATGCAGAATCCCATCGCCTTCATGCGCTCGGCATGGTGGCCGGGGGGGCGCATGGCGACGAAGGCATTGGGCGCCTCGCCCGCCAGCACCGCATCCACGGCGGCGCAAACCCCGCCCACGGCATGGCGCGCAGCCTCCAGGCTGCCCGGCGCCAGGTAGGTGTCCGAATCGAGCATGCTCCAGCCCTCGGCCGGCACCTTCCGCCGCAACAGCGCCAGGTATTCGGCCGGATGGGCGCGCAGGATGTCCCGGTCTACCGCCTCGGGCGCCTCGCGCCGCTGCAGGTCGGCCCCCTCCAGCGCCGCCAGCACGGCATCCAGCCGGGCCACCTGCTCGGGATGGCTGGGCGGCGTCACATGCAAAAGCCCCGAGGGATGCGTATAAAGCAAGGTCATCGGCCCAAGGATTATGGACAGCCGCCCCGCCCGGCAAGGAAATGTTCCCGACCTGGCCGAAAATCCCGCCCCCCGGCAGGGCAAATGCCCATCAGGACCGCAATGGCGGCACCCCTCCCCGGCTTCTTCCGTGGACAAATATCCTCGGGGGGAGGCCATCGGCCCCAGGCCGATGGACGGGGGGCAGACAGCCCCCCGGCGACCGCGACGATGGACCGCCCTCAGGCCCTCAGCCGCTGCCCGTCATGGCCGGCGATGCGCACATCCATCAGCGTGCCCTCGGGCATGTCGCGATCAAAGGCAACCTCGGTGAAATGCTCCGTCCGGCCCAGGCGCGGCCCCTCGGTCAGCACCATGCGCGCCGCGCCGACCTCGGCCTCGAGATGCCGGGCCAGCGCCGCATCGCCCGCCGCCCGCAGCCGCGCCGCCCGCTCCCTGATCGCCGGGCCGGGCACGCGCGGCATCCGCGCCGCGGGCGTGCCCTTGCGCGCCGAATAGGGGAACACATGCAGGAATGTCAGCCCGCAATCCTCGACCAGCTTCAGGCTATTGTCGAACATCGCCTCGGTCTCGGTCGGGAAGCCGGCAATGATGTCGGCGCCAAAGACGATGCCGGGCCGCAGCCGCCGCGCCTCCTCGCAAAAGCGGATGGCGTCGTCGCGCAGGTGGCGGCGCTTCATCCGCTTCAGGATCATGTCGTCGCCCGCCTGCAAGGACAGGTGCAGATGCGGCATCAGCCGCGGCTCGGTGGCGATGGCCAGCATCAGGTTCTCGTCCGCCTCGATCGAATCGATCGAGCTGATCCGCAGCCGCGGCAGGTCCGGCACCAGCCGCAGGATGCGCATGACCAGGTCGCCCAGCCGCGGCTGCCCCGGCAGGTCCGCCCCCCAGGAGGTCAGGTCGACCCCGGTCAGCACCACCTCGTTGAAGCCGCGGTCGCGCAGCCGCCGGATCTGGTCCACCACCACCCCGGCCGGCACGGAACGCGAATTGCCGCGGCCATAGGGGATAATGCAGAAGGTGCAGCGATGGTCGCAGCCGTTCTGCACCTGCACATAGGCGCGGTGCCGGCCGAAGCCGTCGATCAGGTGGCCCGCCGTCTCGCGCACGGACATGATGTCGTCGACCTGCACCTTCTCGGTCTCGCCGATCAGATCGGGGGCCTGCATCGCGGCCCAGGTCGCGGGCTGCATCTTTTCATGGTTGCCGATGACCCGGCTGACCTCGGCCATGGCGGCAAAGGTCTCGGGCTCGGTCTGCGCCGCGCAGCCGGTGACGATGACCGGGGCGCCGGGATTTTCCCGCGCCAGCCGGCGGATCTCCTGCCGGGCCTTGCGCACCGCCTCGGCCGTCACCGCGCAGGTGTTCACGATCACCGCGCCCTGCAGCCCGGCGGCCTCGGCCATCTCGCGCATGGCCTCGGTCTCGTAGGCGTTCAGCCGGCAGCCGAGGGTCGCGAAAACCGGGGGCTTCATGTCCTTCATCCGCGCCAGACCCCGTCGAAGACATGCGCGGTCGGGCCGGTCATCCAGACCCCGTCCTCGCGCCAGTCGATCTCCAGCACGCCGCCCGGCACGTTGACCCTGACCCGCCGCCCGGTCAGCCCGCGCCTTGCGGCGGCGACGACGGCCGCGCAGGAACACGACCCCGAGGCCAGCGTGATGCCGGTGCCGCGCTCCCAGATGCGCAGGATGATCTCGCTGTCCGAGACGACCTGAACGATCTCGACATTCGTCCGCTGCGGATAAAGCGGATGATGCTCATGCGCCGGGCCGAAGCGGTCCAGGTCCACCGCCGCCGCATCGGGCACGAAGAAGGTCATGTGCGGGTTGCCCATGCCGGTCGCCACCGGATCGCCCTCGACGGGCAGGTGCAGCGTATCGACATCCCCGGCCAGCGGGATCCCGGCCCAGTCCAGCACCGGCGCACCCATGTTGACGCGGGTCAGGCGGTTCCCGGCATCCTCGGCCGCAAGCACGGCGTGGTCGGTGGCCAGCCGCAGCGCGGGGGCGCCGGTCTCGTCCATCAGGAAGCGCGCGACGCAGCGCGTGGCATTGCCGCAGGCCGCCGAGACCGAGCCATCGGCGTTGAAGAACACCAGCCGCGCATCGGCATTCTCGCCGGGCAGGATGACGGCAAGCTGGTCAAATCCGACGCCGCGATGGCGATCGGCGATGGCGGCCACGGTCGCGGCATCGGGCAGCGCGCCCGAGCGGCGGCTGTCCACGACGACGAAGTCGTTGCCGAGCCCGTGCATCTTCATGAAGGGCAGAGGGGTGCCCTGACCGAGGTTTTGCTGGTGTTCCATGGCGCTGACATACTCCTGCCGAAAAGATTCTGCCAGAGGCGCGATTTTTCCGCTTGACCCTGTCAGCCGCCGACCGTAGTTAGCCCCCCGTGCGATGGGCCCGTAGCTCAGTTGGTAGAGCAACTGACTTTTAATCAGTGGGTCACAGGTTCGAATCCTGTCGGGCTCACCACTGAACTTCCTTACATGACAAGCGGTTACGAGAAACTGTCTACGAGGCGGTTTGGGCGCTAACACCTCCCTGGGGGACACATGGGGGACAATTCGAAGCCGCTCAGGACGCTCCGAATCTAGCGCCAGCGCGCCGCGCACCACTTGGCCGCAATGGCCTCGGCCTCGTTGCAAAACCAGTGCTCGCCCCTGCTCTCATCGATCCGGGTCTTGGTATGGGCCGGCGACCAGGGCGTGTGATAGATCCGCTCGCCCTTGTTCGAGATGTTGCCCTTGATCGGACAGTCTGCTGGCGCCGCTGCGACAGCCCGCGCCCGGAGGTCGGCGCGATAGTCCCAGGCAGGCTGAGATTCGCTCTGTCAGACACCCCGGCCAGCGGAACGGGCCTGCCGGCGCTGTGCGAGCATTGTCGCACCCGAGCATTTCCATCTTTCTCGACCTGCGATTGTCGCTATTCCGCGATTCTGGGCAATCGGGTCGTCAGAAGGGTTGCCGTGGCTGGCTTTCGCGACGATCAGGAATCGCAACCTGCGGCTATTCGGTTGCCACTCTGCCGGGTGGGGGCAACCCTGAAGCCTTGCGTCCCAGCCGGAATACATGGATCAGTCGGAGCATGACGGACCCACAGGCCCCTGAAACGGCACATCCATCGCATGTGGCAAGGCTGTGGCTGGCCCTGCTGCTGGCCCTGCTGGTCGTTATGTTGCCCGGACCACAGGTCACCGAGGCGGCAGGCCAGTCCCAGAAACTGACCGCGCCGGCCCTGACCCTGGCGGCGATCCACGGGCGCGACCTGATCGCCCGCAAGGATGCGGTGCAGATCCGCCCGCTGGCCGCGACGGCGCTGCCGCCACCAGAGCCCCCGTCTCTTCCGCCGCGCATCGCGGCATCTCTCGCCTATGCCTATCAGCCACAAACCGGTGTCTGTGCCGGCAGGCTTGCCCCCTGCGCCCGTGCACCCCCGTCCCTTCCCATGACCGCCTGACAGCATTCTGCCCCCGGTTCCGGGCTGGCAGATCATGACCCTTGCGTTCACGAAGGACGACAGATGACTTCCCACGAAGATGAACCGGCCACGCGCCGGACACCTTTTGCCGAAAAACCAAAGACCGGCGATGCGCCTGAACCTGCCGAAACACCGCCCACACCCGAACAGCTCCAGTCCGGCAAGGCCGTGCTGCTGAACTGGTGCATCATGCTTGCCGGCTTTGGCGGGATTGCCCTGGCCGCCTATTGGCTGCTCGGCTGACCGGCGGCCGCCCCTGCGGAAACGGGTTCGCGGGGGCTGGCCTTGGCCGGCGCAGGGTCAGGCGCCCCTGTCCTGTTCATGCTTGGCCCACAGGTATCCCACGAACGCGCCCTTCACGAGACGGAGGATGACCAGGGTCAGCACGGTTGTCGCCAGCCCTACCGAGACCAGCAGCGTGACCGGATCCGGCCGATAAAGCCCCCAGGCAAGGCCGATCATCGGGATCAACAGCAGGAGCATGATGGTCATGGTGAAGAAGGCCGGGCCATCGGCCGCCCGATAGAGCCCCAGCGGCTCGCCGCAGGATTCGCACTCCTGCACGATGGTCAGGTATCCCCTGAACAGCCGACCCTTGCCGCAATGCGGGCACCTGCCCATCAGCCCTCTCACCGCCGCTGCCCGCTCGTTCCGTTCCTCTGCCATGGCTGTGCGCGCTCCGATTGCTCCTGTCGAAGGATAACACCATGGGGCGAGGATTGGATGTCGCGACATTCGCGACAAAGGGCGTGTGTGTCGCAGGCGTCGGGAGGAGCATGGCCCTTTGGAATCGCAAACCGCTCCTTCCACTACACAAGGGATGCAGCGGAGGGAGCGGCAAACACGAAGCAGGAGCCCCTATGCGCCAGGAAGCCGCTCAAGCTCGGGGAAGGGCTGCCACTGAATGTCCGAGCGGTCACAGAGGGGGTGATCCAGGCTGCCGCCGGCAATCTTGCCGTCCCGGATCGGGATGCCGATGCTGTGCACCCCCAGATAGCGGCCCGAGACATCCTTGCTGTCGGCACGGACGCAGACGCCTTGCAACCCATCCGGCAAGGTCGCCACGTTGGAAATCTCGGCATCGCGGATCGAGGCGGGGTCATAGATGAGTTCCTTGGCACCAGCCACAATCTCGGACTTCAAGGCGGCGCTGGGCGGCGTGGAGCGCGCGATGATTTCGCTGTAATTGTCCGATGCGGTGCAGGCGGCGAGCAGCAACGGCCCGACGATCAGAATGGCTTTTTTCTGCATGATCCACTTTCCCTTCAACGCTTGGGCCTAGGCTAGGAAGTCCTGAGGTCCCGGACAAGCGATAACACTGGCCGCTGTGCTTTGTGCTTGCCAGAATGGGAGGGTCGACCAGCCCATGGAACAGGGATCGGCCGAGGCATGGCAGATCCGCAGCCCCTGACACGGCGAAGCCCCGCACCATGCGGAGGCTGCCAATGCGCTCTTGTTCACCCCCTTCTGGGTTGGGCCGAGAAATCAGCGGTCAGTCATGCCAGGGCGACGGGCCGGCGCTGCGAGTCCCCGAGGTCGCCAGCACCAGCGGCGGCTCCTTGGGGAAGGAACGGATATCGAACCACTTGAAGCAGGTGCCGTCCGTGTTCACCCGGTCGCCCGAGGCGATGGGGTAGCCGTTCGAGGCATGGCGGATCCGCCCGGCCCGGAAGGCCCGCAGGTCCAGCAGCCACCACAGGTCAAAGCCCGTCCCGGCGGCGTTGGCGTGGCCATAGAACAGCCAGTCGCCCTCGCCGTTCACAATCTTGGCCAGTTCGGTCGGGTTGCCCGAAGGCAGGCGCGAGCGAATGGTGAAGTCATAGGGATAGCGGCCGGCATAGCCGTGGCGCCGCACTCTGGCGGCAATCCGCATGTCGCGCCCATCCAGCATCAGCAGATCGGTGGCATGGCGGGTATCGAGGTAATCCGGCGCGACCCGCAGCAGATGCGCGCCGACGATGCGGCGGATCTCGGGGATGAAACGATCCGACCAGTGCCGGTTGATCGAATAGGCCGTGTCCATGCAGATGCGCCCTCGCGCCGGTTGAAGATGGGATGAAAGAATGGAGGCGCCCGACTGGAGCTGGGGACTTCTGTTTCAACCGATCATTCTGCGGGCCTCGGCCCAGAACTGCGCTTTCTGGTCCCGACACTAGCCCCAAGAGCATCTGCCACGAGACCATTGAGCCTCTGCCGCTCATCCTCACCCTCCTGCGTGAGGGAAATCCCATCTCGCTCATTGGCGACGAAGCTGGATTCGCGCATCTTATTGATGATGGTTCGAGCCATCTTCCGGTCTCAATTGATCCGCCTTGCTATCTCGCTCAGGCTCAGCGGTTGGGGCGACTGGCTGAGAACGAGGTAGACGCGGATCTCCGTCATGCTGATCTGCGTCTCGTCCAGCGCGGTCAGCAGGTCGAGGATGAAGCGGTCGATCCTGTCGTCCGGTATCGTGATGTCTTGCACTATCATGCTGCACCTCCGACGAGCGCGCGGGCTTCGGACAAGATTTCTTCAAGCTTGGCTTCTGCGCGCAGGTCGTCAACGCCGATGCCGGCATATACCACCACCTTCGCTATGGCGTCTTGCGCGTTGGCTGCCGGCAGGTCGATTAGGGCCACTTCCATGGCATGGCGACGTGCGCACAGAGCGCTGAACTCAGCGTCGGTTGCTCATTGACTGGAAGGCTTCCGACCTTGCGGATGCTGCTGCCGTATCACATGACACGCTGCGCTCCTTCGAGAGTGGCCGCACAAAAGCCCTGGACCTGGAGAACGAGGAAGCTATCCGCAAGGCCCTTGAGGCCCGAGGCGTTCAGTTCCTCGAAGGCGGGCAGGTCGCGGTGGGGCCTGGGGTGGCGATGAGAGCTGATGGGTCCGATACGGCTTGAAACCGTGCGGCTCTGCATCGCGGCATTCTCTCGAAGATCAATGCGATTGCTTTGCGCTCCGCCTTTCATCCCGCTTGCATTCTGACGAACGCGACCATCCACTGTCCGCAGCATCAACCCAAAGATGAGGGACGGCAATGACTGGCAAGCTTTCGGCGCTACAGCCCTATGCAATCGGAGCCCTGCGCATCGTCGCCGGGCTGCTCTATTTCGAGCATGGAACCCAAAAGCTGTTCGGCATCCCCATCCCCGGCCCCGAAACCCTCGGCACGCTGCCGCTCGTCTCCGGGCTGCTGGAGGTCATCGGCGGCGCCCTGATCATCCTCGGTCTGTTCACTCGGCCGGTGGCGTTCGTCCTGTCCGGGCACATGGCCTTTGCCTATTGGATGGCGCATGCCCCCAAGAGCGTTTTCCCCGTGGCCAACGGCGGCGATGCAGCCATCCTGTTCTGCTTCGTCTTCCTGTTGCTCGTGACCACCGGCCCCGGAGCGCTGTCCATCGACCGGCTCAAGGGCCGCTGAGAGGCTCTGCTGGAACATCCCGCCTCCGGCACGGTTAGACGCGCCGGAGGACGCAACACCATGACCCAAGGCGGACACAGCCAGACCGCAGCAACCCCTGTCCGCGGGCGGCTCAGACTACGCCCGCGGTGATGACCGCCAGCGCGACGGGCGTCAGCGGCGGGAAGGCGAACACGGCGAGCAGGGTCAGCACAAGCACGCTCACGCCGCTGCCAGCGGCTGGATATCGGCCACGTCTGGATCTGGCGTGTTCGTAATCAGGTCGTAGTTCAGTTGAAGGTTCATCCAGAACTCCACCGAGGTTCCCAGGGCCTTGGCGAGCCGCTGCGCCGTGTCCACGGTCATGGCGGTTTCTTTCTTCACAAGGCGCTCGATGCGGGTGCGGGGCACATGGATATGCCGGGCCAGCTTGCCGGCGCTGATCCCCAAGTCGTCCAGGAATTCTTCCTTCAGGATTTCGCCGGGATGGACCGGCACTTGCAGCATGGTCATGGCGGTTCCTTTCAGTGGTAGTCCACGATTTCGACATTGGCAGGGCCGTTCTGGGTCCAGGTGAAACAGATGCGCCACGGGTCGTTGACCCGGATCGAATGCTGGCCCGCCCTATCGCCCTTGAGGGCTTCCAGCCGGTTCGCCTTGGGCGCCCGCAGGTCGTCCAGGAGGTGAGCCGCTTGCAGCATCGCCACCTTGCGGACGGCGATCTTGGACAGGTTGGCGGGAAAGCCCTTGCCCGGCTTGCCAGCCAGGACTTGCGCGGTCAACTCGCCCCTGATGCTCTGTATCATGCAACGATACGTATCGTGTGATGATACAGACATCAAGATATTCCCTGACACCGAAGCTTCGAAATTCCCCCGGATCCTTTGAAAATGTCTCGCCCTTCCGCTGCCTGCACATCACGCCAACCGTGGGGCAGGATCGGGCAGAGTTCGGAGAGGGATGAAACGATGGAAAGCAACGACAAACGTGGTGAGGCGCTCGAGGCATTCGTGATGGACTTGCTGCTGAGTTCGCCCTTGCTGCGGCCGGGGCGCGAGCATGAGACCGCCCGATCCTACCAGGACAAGGCCGCCGTCTCTCATCCCGAGGTGGCGCGCGTTCTTCGCGAGGCTGCTGACCGCCTGCTGCATGGGTGACCCCGCCGTGATCCATCCCCGCTGCATGCATTGGCGCTGGCCACCTCAGAGCGGCAACCAAGGAACCATCCTGCTGCCTTTGATTGAACCATCCTGCTGCCTTTGATTTCATGTAGCCTGCAAGCTACATCTCATGATCGAGATCCGCCAGACAGATACCTTCCGGGAATGGCTGCTGTCCCTTCGCAATGCAAGGGCCAACCGGAAGATTGCCAGCCGCATCCAGCGGCTGCGGTTCGGAAACCCCGGAGATGTGAAGCCGGTTGGCGCTGGCGCGAGCGAGAGGCGCATCAACGAGGGGCCCGGCTATCGGGTCCAGTTCGTTCAGCGCGGATCGGTGCTGGTCGTGCTTTTGTGCGGCGGCACCAAGAGCCGCCAGCAGGCGGACATCGAACAGGCGAAGCGGCTTGTCGCAGAGATGGAGGGTTGAGCATGGCACTGGAAACCACGGCCTTTGACCCGGCCGAATACCTCGACAACGACGAGGCGATTGCGGGCTACCTGTCCGATGCCCTGGCAACCGGGGATGGGGCGTTCATCGCGGATGCGCTGGGCGTGGTCGCGCGCGCCAAGGGCATGAAGCAGATCGCCGAGGATGCCGGGCTGTCGCGCGAAAGCCTCTACCGCGCCTTGAGCGAGAAGGGCAATCCCGAGTTCAGCACCGTCCTGAAGGTGGTGGCAGCGCTTGACATCAATGCGGTTCTCGCCCTTGATGTCGATGCTGCCTTTCCCCGGAACAAACAGAGTTGCCATGTTGTCCCCGACCCGGGTGAGTTCGACAGCCTGGCCGCCGCGGGCCAGTATCCGATGGCGTCGAAACACGGACCGGAGCTTGTCTGCGACCAATGCGATTTCGGCTTGCTGCGTGTCGATCTGATCAACAAGCGGCGTCAGAACATTGGCCGCCACGTCGAACTTGCGGGCGATGTGCAGCATCTGCTCCAGCTCCTGCGGCGGCGGCTGGTTCGACAGCGTCGGCGGCGGCCCCACCCTGATCTGCGCCGCCTCGCGCAAACCGCCTGCGGGTTGCAGGCCAGGTTCGCGCCCGAGCCAGGCCGGATTCAGCGCCAGCCACCGCGCCACGGCATCCACCAGGGTAATCTGGAAGTTGAACGCGGGCTTGTAACCGGGGATCCAGTCCTCGCCGAGCCCCTTCAGCACCGCGCTGATATTCTGGTGCTTGAACTCGACGGACCCCTCGGACCGGTCGTTCAGCAGCAGGAGGAGTGCGCGGCGATGCTCGGCCTTGCTGTAGCGGCGCCCGGAGATGTCGTCGGCCAGCATCGCGAAGTAATCCGCGACGATCAGGTCGTTCTCTTGATCCGTCCAGGGCCCGTTCGACATTGCGCCAGGCTATGGGCACGAAGTCTGTTTGTCATCAGAGACTTCCGGCAGGGATCTCGCTGCTATCGCCGGCCCCATGCACCAGCGCCAAGGCCTGGTGATCGGCCGCCACGGAGCCGTCCTTCTGACCGCCCTGCGCCTTCATGTCAGTCTCCGCCACCGGATTGTCTCGCGAACGGGACGACCCCATGAACGCGGCAACCCATTGGAAATGCAAAGATGTTTTACGCCGTCCCGTGGCCGTCGAGGGGCGCTCGAAGAGAGACGCAGGCCATTCGGAGACCCATTCCGCGTCAAGCGCCCAGTCTCCGAAGGGCGGATGGCCCTACCAACGCCCTTTGAAACAAAAAGAAAAAAGGCCCCAATCGGGGCCCTTGGTCGGATTCAGTATCTGAGTGTGGCGGAGACGAAGGGATTCGAACCCTCGAGGCGGTTTCCCGCCTGCACCCTTAGCAGGGGTGTGCCTTCGACCACTCGGCCACGTCTCCGCCGCGCGGTCTAGCAGGGCAGAGGCGGGAAAAACAAGGGCAAATCGCATGGAAGGGGCGTTTCACGCAAAATTCTCCGCAGCGGGCCGCGAACGGCGCCGGGTGCCCTGCCGCACGGGCCGCGGAGGCGATGCGTCCGTCGCTCCGGTCGACCAAATCCGCCCCGCCCGGACGGTCGGGGCCAGGCGCCGGGCCGCGAGCAAAACCCGGTGCAGGCCGGCGAGGGCGATCGGCGCCGCCAGCAGGCCGGCGCGGTCCGGGAAAAGGTGCGAGACAGGGCGGGGCGTCAGCCTGCAGACCGGCGCGGCCCCGGCAGCCCGCGCCAAGGCCCTGCATCCTCCGCCTCGGGAGCAGAAGGACGATGCGCCCGGCCATACCCGCGGCCAGGATGCGACGCGGAAGGTGAGGACAAGGCTGCCGGTCAGGCGTTGAACAGGAAATGCAGCACGTCGCCGTCCTGCACCACATAGGACTTGCCCTCGACGCGGAACTTGCCGGCCTCGCGCGCGCCGGCCTCGCCCTTGCAGGTGACATAGTCGTCATAGGCGATGGTCTCGGCGCGGATGAAGCCGCGCTCGAAATCGCCGTGGATCACGCCCGCCGCCTGCGGGGCCAGCGTGCCCTTGTGGATGGTCCAGGCGCGCGCCTCCTTGGGGCCGACGGTGAAATAGGTATCGAGGCCCAGCAGCTTGTAGCCCTCGCGGATCAGGCGATCCAGGCCAGCCTCGTGCAGGCCCATCTCCTCGAGGAACATGCCGGCCTCCTCGGGCGGAAGCTGGCTGATCTCCTCCTCGATCTTGGCGGAAATCACCACATGGCCGGCGCCCTGTTCGGCCGCCATCCGGGCCACGCGCTCGGACTGGCTGTTGCCGCTGGCGGCCTTGTCCTCTTCGACGTTGCAGACGAACAGCACCGGCTTGGCGGTCAGCAGTTGCAGCATGTCCCAGGCCTTGCGATCCTCGTCCGCGACCTCGACGGTGCGGGCGGGGCGGCCGGATTCCAGCGCCGCCTGCGCGGCTTTCAGCAGCTTTTCCTGCGCCACCGCCTCCTTGTCGCCGCCCTTCAGCTTGCGCTGGATATTGGCCAGCCGGCGCTCGACGGATTCCAGGTCGGCGATCATCAGCTCGGTCTCGATGGTCTCGGCGTCGGCGATGGGGTCGACGCGGCCCTCGACATGGGTGACGTCGCCATCCTCGAAGCAGCGCAGCACATGGGCGATGGCATCGACCTCGCGGATATTGGCCAGGAACTGGTTGCCCAGCCCCTCGCCCTTGCTGGCGCCCTTCACCAGGCCGGCGATGTCGACGAAGGTGATGCGGGTCGGGATGATCTGCTTGGACCCCGCGATCTCGGCCAGCCTGTCCAGCCGCGGATCGGGCACGGCGACCTCGCCCACGTTCGGCTCGATGGTGCAGAAGGGAAAGTTCGCGGCCTGCGCGGCGGCGGTTTTCGTCAGCGCGTTGAACAGCGTCGATTTGCCCACGTTCGGCAGGCCGACGATCCCCATGCGAAAGCCCATGATGCACCCCTTTTCCCGGATTTCCGCGCTTATTATGGGGCGATGACGCGCAAGTCCAGTGGCGGGCCGTTGATCTTGCCCCTCAAGCCGGGCTAGGGCTGGGCGGACCATGAGGGAACGGGGCGCATGAGCAGAATCGACGACACTTTCGCGCGGCTGGCCGAAACCGGCGGCAAGGCCTTCGTCGCCTATATGATGGGCTGCGACCCGGATTTCGACACCTCGCTGCAGATCATGCGCGGCCTGCCCGGCGCGGGAGTGGACATCATCGAGCTGGGCATGCCCTTCACCGACCCGATGGCGGACGGCGCCACGATCCAGGCGGCGGGCCAGCGCGCGCTGGCGGCGGGCGGCAGCGTGACCCGCGTGCTGGACATGGTGCGCGCCTTTCGCGCCCAGGACGACGCCACGCCCATCGTGCTGATGGGCTATTACAACCCGATCTATGCCCGCAAGGGCGGCGTGGACCGCTTTATCGCCGAGGCGGTCGAGGCCGGGGTGGACGGGCTGATCGTGGTGGACCTGCCGCCCGAGGAAGATGCCGAGCTGTGCCTGCCGGCGCGCGAGGCCGGGCTGAACTTCATCCGCCTGGCGACGCCGACCACCGACGACCGGCGCCTGCCCGCCGTGGTGCAGAACACCAGCGGCTTCGTCTATTACGTCTCGGTCACAGGCATCACCGGCGGCCCCGCGGCGAACGCGGCCGAGGTCGCGCCCGAGGTCGCCCGGATCCGCGCCAGCGCCGGGCTGCCGGTCGTGGTCGGCTTCGGCATCTCGACGCCCGAGGCTGCGCAGGCGGTGGCGGGCGTGGCCGACGGCTGCGTGGTGGGCTCGGCCATCGTCAAGCTGATCGGCGAGGGCCGCCCGGTGCCCGAGATCCTGTCCTTCGTCGCGGACCTGGCCAAGGGCGCGCATAGCGCCTGAACCGATCCCCGCCCCGGCGCGTTCGATGATGCAGAACGCCGCGTTCCAGCCTTTGCCGGTTGGGGAAACGCGGCGCGACGCTATCTTGGACGCATCGCAAGACGGAGGATCCCATGCCCACCCTGTTCTACCATGCCGGCGCCTGCTCGCTCGCGCCCCATATCGTGCTGGAATGGACCCAAGCGCCCTACGAGGCGGTGGCGGTCGAATTCGGCTCGGCGGAACTGATGGCGGTGAACCCGGCCGGCGCCGTGCCTGTGCTGCGCGAGGATGACGGCTGGATCCTGACCCAGGCGGGCGCGATCCTGCACCACCTGGCCCGCAAGCATCCCGAGGCCGACCTGGCCGGCGGCGACGAGTTGCGGGCGCAGGCGGAACTCGACCGCTGGTCGAGCTTCTTCACCGGCGACCTGCATCCGGCCTTCTTCCCGCTGTTCACGCCGCAGCGCTATACCACCCGCCGCGATGAGGCCGACCGCGAAGCGGTGCAAGAGGCCGCGCGCAAGCTGGTCCGCAAGCGGCTGGCGCTGCTGGACGCGCATCTGGACGGCCGCGACTGGATCCTGGGCCGCCGCTCGGTGATCGACGCCTATGCCTTTCCGATGCTGCGTTGGGCCGGGAAGCTGCTGCCCGAGGGCACCCAGGGCTGGGCCAATGTGCAGGCCCTGCATGACCGCATCGCGGCCGATCCGGCCGTGCAGACCGTCCTGGCCCGCGAAGAGGGCGCATAAAGGGGAAAGCCATGCCCAGTGGCATCCATCACGTCACCGGCATCACCCGCCGGGTCCAGGCCAATGTCGATTTCTACGCCGGCTTCCTGGGCCTGCGCCTGGTCAAGCGCACCGGCGGCTTCGAGGATGCCGAGCAATTGCACCTGTTCTATGGCGACGCGCTCGGCTCGCCCGGCTCGCTCGTCACCTTCCTGGTGTGGGAGGACGGGGCAAGGGGCCGGGTCGGCCATGGCCAGGTCGCCGAGATCGCGCTGGCCGTGCCGCCCGACAGCATCGGCGACTGGCTGACCCGCGCCATGACCGCCCGCGTGCCGGTCGAGGGGCCGCTGCGCGAGCGGGGCGAAACCGTGCTGCGGCTGAAAGACCCCGACGGCGTGATCGTCAAGCTGGTGGGGGCGGACCTGCCTGCCACGGCCCCCCTGCCCGACCCGATCGCGCCGACGCGGCTGCGCGGCGTCACCATCCTGACCGAGCAGCCTGCGGCGACGCGCGATTTTCTGACCCGCTTCGGCTATCGCCCCGGCACGGCCGAGGGCGCGGTGCAGCGCATGGCCTCAGACACGGATGTCGTCGACATCCGCGACGCCACCGGCTTCTTTCCGGGCATTCCCGGCACCGGCATCCTGGACCACGTCGCCTTTCGCGCGCCGGATGCCGATGCGCTGCGCCGGATGCGGCTGGCGTTGCAGGATACCGATGCAACCAGCGTGCATGACCGGAAATATTTCCTGTCGCTTTATGTGCGCGAGCCGGCGGGGACGCTGCTGGAATATGCCACCGACGCGCCCGGCTTCACCCTGGACGAGACGCCCGAGGATCTGGGCCGAACGCTGTTCGTCCCGCCCGATGACGCGGCCCGCGCCGACGACCTGCGCGTGATCCTGCCGCAATTCGCCCTGCCGGGCGAGGAAAGGAGCCCGATGCGCGATCTGCATTTCATCCACCGCTTCCACCGGCCGGAAAACCCGGACGGCAGCACCATCGTGCTGCTGCATGGCACCGGCGGCAACGAAACCGATCTGATGCCGCTGGCCCATCGCATCGCGCCCCGCGCCACGCTGCTGGGCGTCCGCGGCCGCTCGACCGAAGAGGGGATCAACCGCTGGTTCCGCCGCTATGACGCGGTGACCTACGATCAGGCGGATGTCCGGGCCGAGGCCGAGGCCTTTGCCGGCTTCATCGACGAAGCCGCGCGGGCCTATGGCCTGGACCCCGAGGCGCTGGTCTACCTGGGTTATTCCAACGGCGCGAACCTGCTGGGCGCGGTGCTGCAGCTGCATCCCGGCCTGATCGGGCGCGCGGTGCTGATCCGCGCCGTGCAGGTGCTGGAGGCGCCGCCGGCGCTGGACGCGCAGGCCCTGGCCGGCAGCCGGGTGCTGATGCTGACCGGCGCCCGCGATCCCTTTGCCCGCATGGCCCCGGCGCTGGAGCGCGCCTTGCAGGGCGGCGGCGCGGCGCTGGAGGCGCGGACCGTCGATGCGGGGCACGAGTTGCGGCCCGAGGACGTGTCGCTGGCCGGCGAATGGCTGGGCCGCGACTGACGCCCAGGCCGGCAGCGCGGCGCCCGTCCGCGCTGCCGCATGGGTATTTGTGGAACAGAGAAGATGGACAGGCGGGTCGCGAAGCCCGCCTGCTTCCTTCCGGCGCGGCCTGTTTCCGATTTCCGAACGCCGCTTCCGATTTCGGTTGGCTTGTCCGAAAGCCTCGCAGGGCCCAATTTGAGGCCACGACATTCAACCAGAAGGGCCGCGTCCGGCCCGCCAAACCATGACGAAGGACCAGACCATGACCCGGAAACCGCATATCGCCATCATCATCGGCTCGACCCGCGCGGCGCGCTTTGCCGACAAGCCCGCCGCCTGGCTGCTGGAAAACGCCCGGAAGCGCGAGGACATGAGCTTCGAGCTGGTGGACCTGCGCGACTACGACCTGCCGCTGTTCGACGAGGTCGCCTCGAACCTCTGGGTGCCGTCGCAGGATGCGCGCGCGGTGAAATGGCAGCAGAAGCTGGCCGAGTTCGACGGCTATGTCTTCCTGACCTCGGAATACAACCACTCGGTCAGCGGCTCGCTGAAGAATGCGCTGGATCAGGCCTACAAGGAATGGAACCGCAAGCCGGCGGCGGCCATGGGCTATGGGGGCGTCGGCGCCGCCCGCGCCATCGAGCATCTGCGCGGCATCGCCGTCGAATTGCAGATGGTGCCGCTGCGCAACGCCGTGCATCTGGGCGGCGGCGATTTCTTCAAGGTCTCGCCCCTGGGCGCCAATGGCGAGATGGCCGAGGTCGAGGCGAACCTGCTGCCCGCGCTGGAGGCCATGCTGGACGAGCTGCATTGGTGGGCCGAGGCGACCATGGCGCAGCGCGCCAAGACCGCCTGATATTATCTTGTTAATCAGTTCACGGGGCGGTCACTTCGACCGCCCCTTTTTCTTGCTGGCCGTGTTCAGCGCCACGGCGGCGCGGATCAGCGCCTTCAGCGCCTCGGCGTCGATCCGCTCGCCCTCGCGCAGGTCGATGGCGCGGCGGGTGTTGCCTTCCAGGCTGGCGTTGAACAGGCCCGCCGGATCCTCGAGCGCCGCGCCCTTGGCGAAGGTCATCTTGACCACCTGCTTGTAGGTCTCGCCGGTGCAGAGGATGCCGTCATGCGACCAGACCGGCACGCCGCGCCATTTCCATTCCTCGACCACCTCGGGATCGGCCTCGTGGATCAGGGCGCGCAGCCGCGCCAAGGTCTCGCCGCGCCAGTCGCCCAGCTCCTTGATCCGTGCGTCGATCAGTTCCGAGGCGGGCTTGTCCGTTTCCGGCTGGCTCATGGGGTATCGCTCCCTTTCGTCCTGTCGCGCAGCAGAGCATGGGGCGAAACCCCCGATGCGGCAACAGGCCCGAAGGCCGCGGGCGGATTCTTGCGCGCAAGAAAAAGGCCGCCGAAGCGATCCGGCGGCCTTTCGTTCGGTTCGGCAGGGTTCAGTCCAGCGGCTTCAGCCGCGCCTCGATCTGTGCGCGCTGCCCTTCCAGGAAAGGCGGCAGGGACAGCGTCTCGCCCAGGCTCTCCAGCGGCTCGTCCACGGCGAAGCCGGGATCGTCGCTGGCGATCTCGAACAGGTTGCCCCCCGGCTCGCGGAAATAGAGCGAGCGGAAATAATAGCGCTCGACCTCGCCCGAATTGGGCACCCGCATCTCGGAAAGCCGGGCGGCCCAGGCGTGGATCGCCGGCTTGTCGGGCACGCGGAAGGCGACGTGATGCACCCCGCCCGCACCCTGGCGCGCCACCGGCAGGTCGGGCTGGACCGCCACATGCAGCTCGGCCGCAGGGCCGCCCTGTCCCATTTCGTAGACATGGACGGTGCCGTGCCCGTCGGGGCTGGCATAGTCGCGGACCTTGCGCATGGCCATGACATGGGTCAGCACCGCCTCGGTCGGGGCCAGTTCCGGCACCGAGATGGTGATCGGCCCCAGCCCGTGGATCTGGTGCTGCGCCGGCACCGGGCTTTTTTCCCAGGGCGCGGCCACGGCATCGGCGGCGTCCTCGGCCAGGCGGAAACGCTGGCCCTCGGGGTCTTCGAAATCGAGGCTGGCGCGGGTGTCGATCCGGGCGATCTGCCCCACGGTCAGGCCGCGGTCCTGAAGCCGCCCGGCCCAATAGTCCAGGCTGTCGCCCGCGACCCGCAGCCCGGTGCGGCTGATCGAATGCGTCCCGCGCCGTTCCCGCGCCGCCGGCCAGTCGAAAAAGGTCAGGTCGGTGCCAGGCCGTGCCAGCCCGTCGGCATAGAACAGATGATAGGCGCTGGTGTCGTCCTGGTTGACGGTCTTCTTGACCAGCCGCAGCCCCAGCGTGTCGGTATAGAACCGCTTGTTGCCGGGCGCATCGGCGGTGATCGCCGTCAGGTGGTGAATTCCGGTCAGCTCCATGATGGGCCTCCTTTCTGTCGGCACCAATATCGGCCATGGGCGGCTTTTGCGCCACGGCGCCGGCTGCGAACCTTGTGTTCGGCGCCGACGAACGGGTAAGCTCGGGCCATGCGCTATGACCTGAACGACCTGGAAACCTTCCTGACGGTGATGGAACTGGGCACCGTCACCGCCGCCGCCGCGCGGCTGAACCTGTCGAAATCGGTGGTCAGCAAGCGGATCACCGACCTGGAGGCGACGTTGGGCGCCGCCCTGTTTCGCCGCAATGCCGGGCGCATCACCCCGACCGAGGCGGCGCTGCGCCTGGCCGAGCGGCTGCGTCCCGCGCTGGCCGAACTGGTCGCGGCGGCCGAAAGCACCGCCTGGGACATGGACGGGCTGGCGCCCCTGCGCGGCAGCCTGTCCGTCGCCGCGCCGATGAGCTTTGGCGTGCTGCACCTGGGGCCGATCATCGCCCGCTTCGCCGCCCAGAACCCCGAGCTGGAGATCAGCGTCGACTACGACGACCGCAGCCGCGACCTGGCGCGCGAGGGCTTCGACATCGGCATCCGCATCGGCAAGATGCGCGACAAGGCGCTGATGCAGCGCAAGCTGTGCGAGGACGCCAGCGTCGCCTGCGCCAGCCCCGCCTATCTGGACCGCAAGGGCCGGCCGCAAACCCTGGCCGACCTGCGCGAGCATGAGGTGATCGGCTACAGCCACCTGCCCAACAGCCAGCTGTGGCAGTTCCAGGACCGCGACCGCTTCGTCTCGCCGCTGGTGCAGGGGCGGCTGTCGATGAACAATGGCGAGGCGATCCGCGACATGGCCGTCGAGGGGCTGGGGCTGGCCATCCTGCCCGGCTTCATCGTCGCGCCGGCGCTGGCCGACGGGCGGCTGGAACGGGTGCTGCCCGGCTTTGGCACCAGGCCGCTGCCCATCGTCGCGGTCTGGCCGCCGGTCCTGCCCATGCCCGCCAAGCTGCGCCGCTTCATCGACCATGTGGCGGCGGAATTGCGCCAGCCCTCGTGGCAGGCGGGCTGGGGTGGGGGCCGCAGCGATCCCATATCCCAGGAACCCGCAATCCCAAAGGTGGTCCCGTGAAGAAGATCGGTTTCCTGTCCTTCGGCCATTGGTCGGACGAGCCCGCCTCGCACACCCGCAGCGCCCTGGACACGCTGCTGCAATCCATCGAGCTGGCCGTCGCCGCCGAGCAGCTGGGCGCGGACGGCGCCTATTTCCGCGTCCATCACTACGCCCGCCAGCTGGCTTCGCCCTTTCCGCTGCTGGCGGCGGTGGGCGCGCGCACCAGCCGTATCGAGATCGGCACCGCCGTCATCGACATGCGCTATGAAAACCCGCTGTATATGGCCGAGGATGCCGGCGCCGCCGACCTGATTTCGCAAGGGCGGCTGCAGCTGGGCATCTCGCGCGGCTCGCCCGAGCAGGTGATCGAGGGCTGGCGCTATTTCGGCTACTCCCCGGCCGAGGGCGAAAGCGACGCCGACATGGCGCGGCGCCATGCCGAGGTGTTCCTGAACGTGATCGAGGGGCATGGCTTCGCGCGGCCGAACCCGCGGCCGATGTTCCCCAACCCGCCCGGCCTGCTGCGGATCGAGCCGCATTCGCCCGGCCTGCGCCAGCGAATCTGGTGGGGCGCGGCCTCGAACGACACCGCCCGCTGGGCGGCGCAGCTGGGCATGCACCTGCAAAGCTCGACGCTCAAGACCGACGAGAACGGCAAGCCCTTCCACGTCCAGCAGGCCGAGCAGATCCGCGCCTATCGCGAGGCATGGGCGGCGGCGGGGCATGAGCGCGAGCCGCGCGTCTCGGTCAGCCGCTCGATCTTTCCGCTGATGGACGACCGCGACCGGATGTATTTCGGCCATGGCGGCAAGGAGGCCGACCAGATCGGCTTCATCGAGGAGACCCGCTCGATCTTCGGCCGCGGCTATACCGGCGAGCCCGACCGGCTGGTCGAGGATCTGCGCGAGGACGAGGCCATCGCCGAGGCCGACACGCTGCTGCTGACCGTGCCGAACCAGCTGGGCGTCGATTACAACCTGCATGTGATCGAGGCAGTTCTGGCCCATGTCGCCCCGGCGCTTGGCTGGCGCTGAGCGCGGCGCTTTGTGATCGGGGGCGCCGGGTATAGGCTTACCCCCGGAAACCAGCGCGAACGGGGACCGGATGGCGACAGAGATGACGGCCGCCGCCGAGGCGGCGGGGCATGGCGGCGGCGGGATGCCGCTTGTGGGGGTGGTCGTGCTGCTGGCGGCCGCGGTGCTGGCGGTGCCGCTGTTTCGCAAGCTGGGGCTGGGCTCGGTGCTGGGCTATCTGGCGGCGGGGCTGGCGATCGGGCCCTTCGGCCTGGGCTTCTTCGACGACCCGCAGGCGATCATCCATGTGGCCGAGCTGGGCGTGGTGCTGTTCCTGTTCGTGATCGGGCTGGAGATGCAGCCCTCGCGGCTTTGGGCGATGCGGGGCGAGATCTTCGTGCTGGGCTTTGCCCAGGTGCTGCTGGCCATCGCGGCGCTGACCTGCGTCGGGCTGGCGCTGGGTTTTCCGGTCGCCGCCAGCTTCGTGTCGGGGACCGGCTTCGTGCTGACCTCGACCGCCATCGTCATGCAGATGCTGGCCGAGCGGGGCGAAATCGCCCTGCCCAAGGGCCGGCGCATCATCGCCATCCTGCTGTTCGAGGATCTGGCCATCGTGCCGCTGCTGGCGCTGGTCGCCTTCCTGGCGCCGGGCGGCGAGGAAGTGACCTTGCCCCAGCGCCTGGCCGGCATCGCCATCGGGCTGGGCTGCATCGCCGCGCTGGTCGCGGCCGGGCGCTATCTGCTGAACCCGATGTTCGGCCTGCTGGCGCGCTTCGGCGGGCGCGAGGTGATGACCGCCGCCGCGCTGCTGGTGGTGCTGGGCGCGGGGCTGCTGATGCAATGGGGCGGGCTGTCCATGGCGATGGGCGCCTTCCTGGCCGGGGTGCTCTTGTCCGAATCCAGCTTCCGCCACCAGCTCGAGGCCGATGTCGAGCCGTTCCGCGGCCTGCTGCTGGGCCTGTTCTTCCTGGGCGTCGGCATGGCGCTGGACCTGACCGTCATCGCCGCCAACTGGGCGCTGATCGCGATCTGCGTGCCGGCCTACATGCTCTTGAAGATGCTGGTGATCTATGCCGTCGGCCGGGTGCTGCGCGCGAGCCGGGCCGAGGCGCTGGAGCGCGCGGTGCTGATGGCGCAGGGCGGCGAGTTCGCCTTTGTGCTTTATTCCAGCGCCATGCAGTTCGGCATCATCAGCGGCCAGGACAATGCCATCCTGACCGCCATCGTCATCGTCTCGATGGTGCTGACGCCGCTGCTGATCATCCTGCACGACCGGCTGGCGCCCAAGCCCGCCCCCTCGCTCGACGGGGTCGAGGCGGCGCAGGGGCTGCAAGCGCGGGTGCTGATGATCGGTTTCGGCCGCATGGGCCAGATCGTCAGCCAGCCGCTGATCGCGCGCGGCCATTCCATCTCGATCGTCGAAAGCGATCCGCAGACCATCCGCGACGCCGACGAGTTCGGCTTCAAGGTCTGGTATGGCGACGGGGCGCGGCTGGACATCCTGCACGCCGCCGGCGCCGGCAATGCCAGCCTGATCGTCGCCGTGCCCGGCGACAGGCAGGCCACCACCCGCATCGTCGAGCTGGCCAAGCACGAATTCCCGCTGGTCCCGGTCATCGCCCGCGCCTTCGACCGCGAACATGCGCGCGAACTGGTCGAGGCCGGCGCCGACTACCAACTGCGCGAGACGCTGGAAAGCGCCTTCGCCCTGGGCCGCGAGGCGCTGCTGCAGCTTGGCGACGACCCCGACGAGGTCGACGAGGTCATGGCCGAGATCCGCGGCCGCGACATGGAGCGCTTCGAGATGGAATGCGTCGGCGGCATCTTCGCCGGCCGCGACCTGCTGCTCGGCAATCGTCGGGACTAGGCGCGGGCGATCTCGATCAGCCAGACATCCGGCGCGGGACCGACCGGCAGCGCGGCCTCCGGCTCTTCGCAGAACAGCGCATCGAGCTGGTCCAGCGCCACGGTCCCGCCGGCGAAATCCAGCACCACCGGCGCGGTCGCCAGCAACAGCCGCCAGCCGGGCGCGCCCTCGGCCGCCTGGGTCAGCCGCGCCAGCCGGTGGGTGAAGGCGCCGCGCCGGGTCATCACGTTCAGGTCGGTGATCGGCCCCGCCAGCAGCCGCGCCGAGGTCGGCACATCCGCCGGGAATGCCAGCGGCGCGCTCTCCGGCGTCAGCCGCTGGGCGGGCTGCCCCTGCACCTGCAACGCGATCCCCGCGCCGATCAGCACCGCCAGCGTGCGGTCGATCTGCGGGAAGATCGAGAAATCGCCGTCCTCGGTCACGCCGGCCATGCTGACGCGCCAGCCGAAATCGGCAAGGCCCGCGCCCGCGGGGTGGACGGCGATCTCGACCGTCTCGCCGCGGCCGTTCTTCCACGGCATGCGGCGATGGTCGGCGGCTTTCAGGATGCGATGGCTCATGCGGTTCCTCCCCTTGGTTCCGGCCCCTCGGGGCCGCGGTTGCCTCAGCCCCGGCGGCGGCCCAGCACCTTGCCCACCACCGGACCCAGCACGATCACGATGACCATGCGCAGCAGGTGGTGGCTGACGACATAGGCCATGTCCGCCCCGGCGATCAGCGCGATCACCACCATCTCGGCCTGCCCGCCCGGCAGGAAGGCCAGGAAGGCGTCGAGCCCCGGCGCCAGCCCCAGGTGCATGATCCCCTCGATGAAGACCAGGCTGATCCCCGCCAAGAGCAGCGCATAGACCAGCCCGGCCGTCACATGCAGGCGCAACTCGCGCAGGGTGATGCCGGCATATTTCACCCCGACGGCGATGCCGATGAAGAATTGCGCGGCCTGGATCATCTCGGCCGGCGGGCGCTGGGTGATCAGGCCCGACAGCGACAGCGCCGCCGTCAGCACCATCGGCCCCAGGATCGAGGCGCCGAAGATGCCCAGCCGCTCGCCCCCCTTCCAGCCGACCAGCCCGGCGGCGACCATCAGCGCGATCTCGGCCGCGCCGGTCGTGCGCATCGGCGCGCCGGGCGGCTGCGACAGGTCCACGCCCCACCAGCCGGTCAGGATCAGCGGCGCGACCGTGACGATCACCAGCACCCGCGTCGCATGGATCAGCGACAGCGCGCGGACATCGCCGCCCGCCTCTTCGCCAAAGACCAGCATGTCCTGCAAGCCGCCGGGCATGGCGCCATACCAGGCCGTGGCGTGGTCGAAGCCGAAGGCGCGGCGGAACAAGGGATAGCCGACCAGCGCGATCACCCCGATGAAGCCCGGCACGAACAGCAGCGAGGCCGCCACGTCCGGCAGTTCCGCCAGCACGCCGGGCGTGATCGAGGCGCCGACCGCCACCCCCAGGATGGTGCGCATGAAGATGCCGAACTGCCCGGCCCCGGCCAAAGGCGCGCCGGCCAGCGCCGCGACCAGGCAGGCCAGCATCGGCCCCAGCAGCATGGGCAGCGGCAGGTGCAACAGCAGAAAGGCCGCGCCGCCCAGGGCGGCCAGCGCAAAGGTCAGGAGGCGGCGGTTCAGCAGGCTCATCGTCTTTCCCGGCAGGTATCCGGCGGCCAGGGGCCGGCGGGCCGAATTGGCACGGCCCGCCGGGAAATGTCAAAGCGCCTCAGCCGATCCGCGCCAGGGCCGCGCCAAAGCCCAGCACCTCGCCCTGCGCGGCGATGCGGGTCAGCCGGCCCGCCCGATGCGCCTCGATCCGGGTCTCCATCTTCATCGCCTCGATGACGGCGACGACCTGGCCCTGTTCGACCTCGGCCCCGTCCTCGGCCTGCCACAGCGTCAGCGTGCCGGGGACCGGGGCGGCCAGCAGGGCCTCGTCCGTCTCGGGCGCAGCCTCCGCGGGGGCGCCGCCCGAGGGCAAGGCCGCAAGCATGCTCGCGGGCAGGCCCAGCTCATGCCGCTTGCCGTCGATCTCGATGGCCAGGCGCAGCAGCGGCGCCTGCGCGGCGGGCGCGACGCGGGCATGGGGGGCGACCGCCTCGGCCAGCGGTTCGGCGAAATCGGTCTCGATCCAGCGGGTATGGACGCGGAAATCCCCGTCCTCGGCGCGGAAATCCGGCTGGGCCAGCACGGCGCGGGCAAAGGGCAGCACCGAGGCCACGCCCCCGATGCGGAATTCGCGCAGCGCCCGGTCGGCGCGCTGCAAGGCTTCCTCGCGGGTGGCGCCGGTCACGATCAGCTTGGCCATCAGCGAATCGAAACTGCCCGGCACCACCGAGCCTTGGGCGACGCCACTGTCCAGCCGGATGCCCGGCCCCGAGGGCGCATCGAAGACCTCGACCGGGCCGGGCGTGGGCAGGAAGCCGCGCGCGGGGTCTTCGGCATTGATGCGGAACTCGATGGCATGGCCGCGCGGCTCCGGCACGGTCTCGTCGGCCAGCTTGGCGCCTTGTGCCACGCGGATCATGCCGCGCACCAGGTCGATGCCGGTGGTTTCCTCGGTCACAGGATGCTCGACCTGAAGCCGGGTGTTCACCTCGAGAAAGGAAATCGTGCCATTGGCCGAGAGCAGGTATTCCACCGTCCCCGCGCCCGAATAGCCGGCATGGGCGCAGATGGCGCGGGCGGAATCGTGGATGCGGGCGCGCTGCTCGTCGGTCAGGAACGGCGCCGGCGCCTCTTCGACCAGCTTCTGGTTGCGACGCTGCAGGGAACAGTCGCGGGTGCCGATCACCTTGACGGTGCCGTGCCTGTCGGCCAGCACCTGCGCCTCGACATGGCGCGGGCGATCCAGGAACTGCTCGATGAAGCATTCGCCGCGGCCGAAGGCGGTCAGCGCCTCGCGGGTGGCGGATTCGAACAGCTCCTCGACCTCTTCCAGCCGCCAGGCGACCTTCATGCCGCGGCCGCCGCCGCCGAAAGCGGCCTTGATGGCGATGGGCAGGCCGTGTTCCTTTGCGAAGGCCAGCGCCTCGGCGGCGCTTTCGACCGGGCCGGGGGTGCCGGCGACCAGCGGCGCACCCACCGCCTCGGCGATGCGGCGGGCCTCGATCTTGTCGCCAAGCGCCTCGATCACCTTGGGGTCGGGGCCGATCCAGATCAGCCCGGCATCCTGCACCGCCTGGGCGAAATCGGCGCGTTCGGACAGGAAGCCATAGCCCGGATGGATGGCATCGGCCCCGGCGGCCTGGGCGATGGCGATGATCTTGCCGGCATCCAGATAGGTGTCCGAGGGCTTGTCGCCCCCCAGCGCATGGGCCTGGTCGGCCATGCGCACGAAGATCGCGTCGCGATCGGCATCGGCATAGACGGCGACGCTTTCGATGCCCTCGTCGCGGCAGGCGCGGATCACGCGGACGGCGATCTCGCCCCGGTTGGCGATCAGCAGGCGGCGGATCGGGCGGCTGGGGCCGGTGGCGAAAATGGTCATGCGGGCCTCTCTGGCGTGATGGGGGCGAAATCGGCGCTGGCGGTAAAGCGGATGCGGGCGCCGGGCGGGATCTGCCCGGCCAGATCCAGCGCCTCGGGGCGCAGGGTGGCGATGACCGGATAGCCGCCGGTCAGCGGATGGTCGGCCAGAAACAGCACCGGCTGGCCGGAATGCGGGATCTGGATGGCGCCGGTCTCGGTCCCTTCCGAGGGCAGTTCGGTTGCGTCCTCGCGCGTCACCGGCTCGCCTTGCAGGCGGATGCCGACGCGCGAGCTTTGCGGCGTCACCAGCCATTCCTGGGTCAGGAAATGCTGGACCATCTGGGGCGTGAACCAGTCGGCGCGGGGGCCCAGCGTCACCGGCAATTCCACCAGATCGCCGGGTTTCGGCAGCGCCGGTTCGGGTTCGGCCGCGGCCGCGGCGGTGGCGGGACGGTTCGCGGCGGCCAGCACCGCGCCCGCCGCGACCTGCTCGGGCCCGACATGGGCCAGCGTATCGGTGGCGGCCGAGCCCAGCACCGGCGCGACCCGGAAGCCGCCGCGCAGCGCCAGATAGCTGCGCATCCCGGCCTGCGGCGGGTCGATGGCGATCTCGTCGCCCGCATCCACGGCAAAGGCCGCGCCGCGCGGGACGGCATGGCCGGCGACGCTGGCCGGCGACGCGCCGGTCAGGGCCAGGGTCATCGGCTGGTCGGCCCGCAGCCGGACAGGGCCCAGCGTGATCTCCAGCACCGGCGCGTCCGAGGGGTTGCCGACGGCGCGATTGGCCCGCCGCGCCGCGCCCATGTCGAGCGCACCCGAGGCCGAGACGCCCTGCCCGCCCTGCCCCGGCCGCCCCTCGTCCTGAAAGACGATGGGAAAGGCGGTGGACAGCACGCGCAGGCCCTGCCGGGGTTGGGGCTGCGGGACGGCGGCCAAGGGGCGAATCTCGGCCCGGCGCGCCACGAAACGGCAGCGCACGCCGGGACGCAGCAGCGCCGGCGGGTCGCGGGACAGATCCCACATCGGCACCTCGGTGCGGCCGATCAATTGCCAGCCGCCGGGGGTCTCCTGCGGATAGACGCCGCAGAAGCGCCCGGCCAGCGCCACCGAACCCGCCGGGATACGGGTGCGCGGGGCCGGGCGGCGCGGCAGTTCGAAGCGCGGATCGTCGCAGGTCATATAGGCGAAGCCCGGCGCGAAGCCGCAAAAGGCCACCTGCCAGGTGGTCTCCTGATGGGCGGCGATCACCTCGGCCTCGGTCAGGCCCATATGGGCCGCGACATCGGCCAGATCCTCGCCGTCATAGGTCACGGGCAGCTCGACCGTCTCGCTGGCGCGGGCGTTGGGTGGCGTGCCTGGGGCGGGCTGGCGGGCCAGGACCGCGCCGGCCAGCCGGCCGTCGGCGGCGGTGCCGGGGGCGGTGCGGATCATCAGCGTGCGCGCGGCCGGGACGATCTCGGCCACGCCGGGCACCGGATCGGCCAGCAAAGCGTCGAACAGCGCCAGCGTCTGGTCCAGGTCGTCCAGTTCCGCCAGCAGGGTGCGGGGGCCGATGGGCAGGAAGCGCATGGTCACACCTGCCAATGCGTGTCGGGCACGTCGGTGATGAACATGTAGCCCGGCGCATGGGTGATGGCGAAGGGCGGCTTCGACGCCATCAGCGCCGCTTGCGGGGTCACGCCGCAGGCCCAGAACACCGGCACCTCGCCCGGCCGGATCTGCACCGGGTCGCCGAAATCGGGACGCATGAGGTCGGCGATGCCCAGGGCTTCGGGCGCGCCGACATGCACCGGGGCGCCGTGGACCGCCGGCGTGCGGCCCGAGATCATCGCCGCCTCGGCCACCCGGCCCGCCGGGATCGGCCGCATGGAAACCACCATCTTGCCATGCAACCGCCCCGCCGGACGGCAGTCGCGGTCGGTCAAAAACATCGGCACGTTGCAGCCTTGGGCGATGTGGCGCACCTCGATCCCCGCCTGCTGCAAGGGCGTCTCGAAGGTAAAGGAACAGCCGATCAGGAATGTCACCAGGTCGGGATGCTCGGCCCAGGCGGCGGTGGCGTCGGGGGTTTCTTCAGCCAGCACGCCGTCGCGCCAGATGCGATACAGCGGGATGTCGGTCCTCAGGTCGGCATCGGGCGCAAGGGCGGTGCGGGGACTGCCGGGGTCGGTCACGTCCAGCACCGGGCAGGGCTTGGGGTTGCGCTGCGCGTAAAGCAGGAAATCCCAGGCCCAGTCCCTGGGCAGCGAGATCATGTTGCATTGCGTGAATCCCGGCGCCATGCCCGCGGTGGGACGCGGGGCTTCCTGACGGCAGGCAAGGCGGGCGGCACGGGCCCCGGCCGGATCGGGCAACAGGGTCATGCCGCGCCCCCCGTGGCCGGGGCGATGGCGACGCCGCCCGCCAGCAGCGCCTCGCGGATGCGGGCGGCCATGGCCACCGCGCCGGGGCTGTCGCCATGCACGCAGATGCTGTCGGCCTGAAGGTGCAGGGTCGAGCCGTCCGCCGCCTCGATCTTGCCCTCGGTCGCCAGGCGCAGCATGCGGGCGGCGACGGCCTCGGGGTCGTGCAGCACCGCGCCCGGCTCGCGGCGCGAGACCAGCTGGCCGTCGGGGCGATAGGCGCGGTCGGCAAAGGCCTCGGCGATGGTGGGCAGGCCGGCCTCGGCCGCCTGGGCCAGGATCTGCGTCCCGGCCAGGCCCATCATGGCAAGCGAGGGATCGACGGCACGGATGCCCTCGATCACCGCTGCGCCCTGTTTCGGGTCCACGGCGATGGTGTTGTAAAGCGCGCCATGCGGCTTGACATAGCGGACGCGGGTGCCGGCGCTCGCGCAGATGCCCTGCAGCGCGCCGATCTGATAGATCACGTCCGCCACAAGTTCGGCATGGGTCACGTCCATTGGCCGGCGGCCGAAGCCCACCCGGTCGGGATAGGAGACATGCGCCCCGACCGCCACGCCCCGCGCCGCCGCCTCGCGCACGGTGGCCAGGATGGTCAGCGGGTCGCCGGCGTGAAAGCCGCAGGCGACGTTGGCCGAGCTGACGATGCCCAGCATGGTGGCGTCGTCGCCCATCTTCCAGGCGCCATAGCCCTCGCCCAGGTCGCTGTTCAGGTCGATGTTGCGGGTCATGTGATCCTCCGGGAATTGGGGCGGGAATTGGGGCGGCGGGCCCGCGGGGGGCCCGCCGCGATCATGGCTCAGGCGCCCAGGAAGGCAAAGATCGGGCCGATGGACTTGAAGCCCATGTACCAGGTCAAGGCGCAGACCACGGCGCTGGCGATCAGCAGCGGGCGGTTGTAGACATGCCCGCCCATCAGGTCGGCCCGCGCGAAGCCGACATAGGTAAAGATGGTCAGGCCGATGGGCAGGATCAGCCCGTTGAAGCCGCCGACAAAGACCAGGATGGCAGCCGGCGCCGTGCCCAGCGACAGATAGACCGCCAGCGAGATGGCGATGAAGATCACCGTCGCGATGTTGCGGTCGCGGTCGCCCATGGTGCGAAAGGCAACCAGGAAGCTGACCGAGGTATAGGCCGCGCCGATGACCGAGGTGATGGCCGCGGCCCAGAAGATCAGGCCGAAGATGCGCATCCCCCATTCGCCCAGCACCACGGCAAAGGCCTGCGCGGCGGGGTTCGCGGCCTGGCCCGACAGGTCCAGCGTCACCCCCGAGGCGACGACGCCCAGGATGGCCAGGAACAGGATGAAGCGCATGACCCCCGTGACCGCGATCCCGGTCAGCGAGGCGCGGGTGACGGCGGCCAGGTTCTGCTCGCCCACCAGTCCCTTGTCGAGCAGGCGATGCGCACCGGAATAGGTGATATAGCCGCCGACGGTGCCGCCGACGATGGTGGTGATGGTGGCGAAATCGACGATCTCGGGCAGCACCATCTGCCGCACCGCGTCGCCGACCGGCGGGTTAGAGACCAGGGCGACGATGACCGTCATGGCGATCATCAGCAAGCCCAGCCCGATCAGCGAACGGTCCAGAAGCAGCCCGGCCCGGCGCGACAGGAAGATGCCGATGGCCAGGGCCGCCGACAGCGCGCCGCCGATCTTGGGCTCGAGCCCGAACATGGCGTTCAGGCCCAGCCCGGCCCCGGCGATGTTGCCGATGTTGAAGGCCAGCCCGCCGACCAGCACCAGCACCGCCAGCAGGTAGCCCGCGCCGGGAATGGCGGCGTTCGCGGTGTCCGAGGCGTTGCGCCGGGTCAACGCGGTGATGCGCCAGATGTTGAGCTGCACCACGAAGTCGATCACGATCGAGGCGAGGATGGCAAAGGCGAAGGCAGCGCCCAGCTTTGCCGTGAAGGTCGCGGTCTGGGTGATGAAGCCCGGCCCGATGGCCGAGGTCGCCATCAGGAAGATCGCCGCCAGGAAACCGCCGCGCGCGGCGGCCGAGGCGGCAGAGGGGGAGGTGACGGATTCGGCCATCGGTCTGCTCCTGCTGCAAGGGTGGAGTGCGTCTTGGGAATGGCTCGACTGTGAATTCAACAAGACAATCCGTCAACGATAATTTGACATACATCTGTATATTGTTGAACAAAACATACGGAAAGCAGGGATGATATGCCCGGATGATGGGCAGTCCGGCGGCATCCTGCCCTGTCAGGCGGCGATGCTGGTCAGGCCAGGGCGACGAAAAACCCGGCGAATCATCGCGGGGCGGCTTGCCTGCCCCCGGCCGCTCGGCCAAGATCGCGCGGCCCCCGAGGGACGGGACAGCCCCGATGACAAAGGAACCAGCCGCGATGGCCGAAGCCCGCGAACCCGCCCCCAGCCTTGCCGAAGGCATCGCCGCCCGGCTGCGCGACCAGGTCACCGGCGGCGCTCTGGTGCCGGGCCAGCGCCTGTCCGAGGCGCGGCTGGCGGCCGAGCTGGACATTTCGCGCAATACGCTGCGCGAAGTGTTCCGCCTGCTCACGCGCGAGGGCATCCTGCGGCATGAACCGAACCGGGGGGTCTTCGTCGCGGTGCCCTCGATGGCCTCGATCCTGGACATCTACCGGGTGCGGCGGCTGATCGAGGTGCCGGCCCTGGCCCAGGCCTGGCCCGGCCATGCCGCCGTCGACCGGATGCGCGCCGCGGTGAAGCGGGCCGAGACGCTGCAGGCCATCCCCGACTGGCGCGGCGTCGGCAGCGCCAACATGGAGTTCCACGCCGCCATCGTCGCGCTGACCGACAGCCCGCGGCTGATCCAGTTCTTTACCCAGATCATCGCCGAGCTGCGGCTGGCCTTCGGCCTGCTCGACAGCCCCGAGCTGCTGCACCGCCCCTATATTTCGCGCAATGCCGAGATCCTGGGCAGGCTGGAGGCCGGCGATCCGCCCGGCGCCGCCCGGATGCTGGAGGATTACCTGAACCAGTCCGAGCGCGCCGTGCTGGAAGCCTTTGCCCGGCTGGGCTGAACCCGCCGCCGCTCAGCCTTTCCGGGGACTTGCAACCTGCCCATTCCTGCGACAATTAGGCGCATCGGAAGCCCGTTTTGCGGGCAGGCGCGAAGGACAAGCTCGGATGACCAGACCGGCCGGGGCCGTGCTGCACCAGATCACGCAGGCACTCGGCCCGGCGATCGCACCCGGCTCGCCGCGCGAGGCGCTGCGGGCGGGGGTGGGCGCGCTGGTCGGGCTGGGCGTCGCGGGGATGTTCCTGCTGTCGCCCGCGACCGACCTGCGGCTGGGGCTGTCGATGATCGCGCCCTTCGGGGCGACCTCGGTGCTGGTCTTTGCGGTCCCGAACAGCCCGCTGGCCCAGCCCTGGTCGGCGGTGGTCGGCAATTGCATCGCCGCCGCCATCGGCGTGCTGACCTGCATGGCGACGCCGCATTCGGCGCTTTGCGTCGCGATGGCGGTGGGGCTCAGCATCACCGCGATGATCCTCTTGCGCGCCGTGCATCCGCCGGCCGGCGCGGTCGCCATGACCGCCGCGCTGAACCCCGAGGCGATCCGCGAGCTTGGCTTTCACTTCGTGCTGGCGCCGGTCCTGGTCGGCACGCTGGCGCTGGTCGGGCTGGCGATGATCTATGCCCGGCTGACCGGGCGGCGCTATCCCTTTCGCCAGTTCGAGGAGCCGGGGCCGCACGGCACCGCCGACCATCCGGCGATGGAGCGGCTGGGCCTGTCCAAGGACGAGCTGACCGAGATCCTGCAACGCTATCGCCAGTCGCTAAACCTGGGGGTCGAGGATCTGGCGCGCCTGATCGGCGCCGCCGAATTGCAGGCCGCCGCCCATCGCACCGGGCCGCTGACCGCGGCGGACGTGATGTCGCGCGACCTCGTCACCGTCGCGCCGCACACGCGGCTCGTGCGCGTCGCCGACATCTTCCGCAAGCACGGCTTCACCTCGCTGCCGGTGGTCGAGGCGGGCGACCAGTTCCGCGGCGTGATCTTCCAGCTGCACCTGATCCGCCGCGCCCGCGAGGACGCCTTTCGCCACAACCGCCGCTTCCTGGCCGCCCTGTCGGACCTGATGAACCCCAGGCGCGGCACGCCGCCCCGCGCGCGCGAGATCATGCAGACCGACCCGCCGCATGTCGCGCCCGACGCGCCCATCGGGACGCTGCTGCCGATGCTCGCCTCGGGCGAATGCGAGGCGGTGCCGGTGCTGGACGGGTCGCGCATCGTCGGCATCGTGACCCAGACCGACCTGATCTCGGCCCTGGCGCGGCAAAGCCTGCGGCAAGAGCCGCCGACGCCCTGAACATGCCGATAACGACAGGCCGCGCCGCATTGCAGAACGCACGGCGGCGGGGATAGGCTGCCCCTGCCGGAACAAGCACGAGGGCAGACATGACCCGTCCCACGCTGGGCGCCGTGGCCATCGGCCGCAACGAGGGCGACAGGCTCAAGGCCTGCCTGCGCTCGCTGGTGCCGCTTTGCGAGCGGGTGGTCTATGTGGACAGCGGTTCGGGCGACGACAGCGTCGCCTTCGCCCGCAGCCTAGGCGTCGCCGTGGTCGAGCTGGACACCTCGGTTCCCTTTACCGCCGCCCGCGCCCGCAATGCCGGGGCCGAGGCGCTGCTGGCGGGGGGCGATCTGGACCTGGTGCAATTCGTCGATGGCGACTGCCGGGTCGAGCCGGGCTGGCTGGAGGCCGGCATCGCCGCCCTGCAGGCCGACCCCGGCCTGGGCCTCGTCACCGGCTGGCGGTCCGAGATCCACCCCACCGCCTCGGTCTACAACCAGATGTGCCAGGTGGACTGGCATCGCCCCGCCGGGCCGATCACCACCTGCGGCGGCGACATGATGGTGCGCGCCGCGGCGTTTCGCCAGGTCGGCGGCTTCGACCCGATCGTGATCGCGGCCGAGGACGACGAATTCTGCCTGCGGCTCGGCAAGGCCGGCTGGAGGCTGATGCGCCTGCCGGTGCAGATGACCTGGCACGACGCCGACATGACCCGATTCGGCCAATGGTGGCAGCGCACCATCCGCAACGGCCACGGCTTCGCGCAGGTGGGCGCCATGCATCCGCCGCATTTCAAGCGCGAAAGGCTGCGCGTCTGGGCCTATGGGCTGGCGCTGCCGCTGCTCTTCCTGCTGGGGCTGTTCACCAGCCCCTGGCTTTCGCTGGCGGTGCTGGGGCTTTATGCGCTGTCCTTGTGGAAGACCTGGCGCGGGCTGTGCGGCCAGCCGATGGCGGGCCGGCAGGCGGCGCTGCTGACGCTGGCCAAGATCCCCAACCTTCTGGGAATGCTGACATATTTCCGTCGCCGCCAGCGGGGCGACGCCATGCATATTATCGAGTATAAATAGGAGCTTGCCATGACCTCGGACTTGCGCGTCGGTATCGTCGGGGCCGGCTACATCGCCTCGTGGCACGCCGATGCGATCAAGGCGGCGCCGGGCGCGCGGCTGGTGGCCATCTGCGACCCCGCCCTTGACGCGGCCGAGGCGCTGGCTTCCAGCCATGGCGTCGCCGCCTTTGCCGAGCTGGACCAGATGATCGCGGCCGGGGTCTGCGACGTGGTGCATATCCTGACGCCGCCGAACCTGCACCGCGACCTGGCGGTGAAATGCCTGGGCGCCGGGCTGCATGTGCTGGTCGAGAAACCCGTGGCCCTGTCGGTGGCCGAGATCGACGCGATGGAGGCCGCGGCCCAGGCCGCCGGCCGCCAGCTGGGCGCCTGCCACAACTTCCTGGGCCTGCCGGGTTACGAACGGCTGAAGCGGGCGGTGCAGGCGGGCGACCTGGGCCTGGTCTCCAGCGCGCAGATCAACTGGGCGCTGCCCTTGGTGCCGCTGCGCTCGGGGCCCTACGCGCTGTGGATGCTGCGGCAGACGCAGAACCTGCTGCTGGAGCTTGGCCCGCACCCCTTCTCTTTCGCCGTAGACCTGTTCGGTGCGCTGGAGGTCGAGCATGTCAGCCTGGGCCAATGGATCACCCTGCCCGGCGGCGAGCGGCGGCCGCAAAGCTGGCGCATCCTCGCCCGCGCCGGCAAGGTGGACGTGACCATCGCCCTGTCGCTGGTCGAGACCTTCGACGACCGCTCGGTCATGCTGCGCGGCTCGTCCGGCATGGCGCGGCTGGATTATGCGGCCGATGCGCTGGTGGTCACGCGCGACAATACCGCCGACCTGGTGCTGAACCCGCTGGTCAAGGAACTGTCCCGCGCCGGGGCGCATCTGCACGAGGGCGCGCGGAACGCCCTGCGCCAGGCCGCCTCGCTGAACCAGAAAAGCCCCTATGGGCTGAGCTTCCGCGCCACCGTCGCGGCATTCTACGACGGCATCCGCGCCGGCCGGCCCGACCCGCGCTTTGCCCCCGCCTCGGCCCGCGCGGTGATGCAGGGGATCGAGGATGCGCTGGCCCGCCTGCCCGCCCTGCCCGCGGTTCCGGCCCGGCCCAGCGGCACGCCGCAGCCGCGCGTCATGGTGATCGGCGGCACCGGCTTCATCGGCCGCAACCTGACCCGGCGGCTGGTCCAGCGCGGCCATGACGTGCGCGTGCTGTCGCGCGGCCGCAACGGCCCCTTCCCCGACATCGCCGATCATGTCGAGACGCTGGGCGTCTCGCTGCGCGACGAGGACGGGCTGGCGGCCGCCATGCAGGGCATGGATTGCGTCTTCAACCTGGCGAAATCCACCGACAAGAGCTGGCAGGCGGCGCTGGAAAACGACGTGGCCACGACCGAGCGCATCGGCCGCGCCGCGATCCGCGCCGGCGTCGGGCGGCTGGTCCATACCGGCACCATCGCCTCATACGACATGTCCGACCCCGCCCGCACCATCACCGAGGCCAGCGATTTCGGCCAGATGGACAGCCGCAACATCTATGCGCGGTCCAAGGCCGAGGGCGAGCGGCGGCTGATCGCCATGCAGGCGCAGGGGTTGCGGCTGGTCATCGCCCGGCCCGGCATCGTGCTGGGCGACGGCGGGCCGTTGCAGCATTGGGGCATCGGCCGCTGGCACGGCGCCGGCGCGGTGCGGCTTTGGGGCAACGGCCGCAACATCCTGCCCTTCGTGCTGGCCGACGACGTCTCGGACGGGCTGATCGCGATGATGGAGCGGGACGAGGCCATCGGCGAAAGCTTCAACCTGATCGGCGAGCCGATGTTCTCGGGGCGCGACTATTTCGACGCCATCCACCGCCGCACCGGCGCGCGGCTGAAGGTCAGCGGCTCGAACCTGACCGCGCTTTGGGCGGTCGATGCGGTCAAGCAGGGGCTGAAGCGCCACGCGCTGCGCCGCAAGGGCGCGGCACCCGCCTCGCTGGCGGACTGGAAATCGCGCGGGCACCTGTCGCCCTTTGACAACGCCAAGCCCAAGCGCCTGCTGGGCTGGACGCCGGAAGCCGACCGCGACGCCTTCTGGCGCCGCGCCATCGACGAGGCGCATCTGTTCTGGTGATCAGAGCAGCCCGTCGAGCAGCAGGAAACCCGGCAGCCAGCCGGTGAAGATCCCGGCCAGCAGCGTGACCCAGGCGGTCTGCCGCTGGATCGGGCGGCCAAGTGCCAGCAGTAGGAAATACAGAAACCACAGCACGCCCCAGACAGCCCAGTTCGCCGCCAGCCAAAGCTCAGCCGCGGAGCCGGCCGCCGCAAGCGCGCGCAGGAACACCGGCACCGTCGTCACCGCCACGAACAGGCTGAACCAGCCCAGGCCGCGCCCGTCCGCCCCGCTGAGCCGGTTATAGGCGACCCACAGATAGGTGGTGCAGAACAAGAGGCTCAGCGCGCCGTTGCGGATGCTGGCCGCGCTGGCCCCGGCGCCGAAGGCGTCGTGCAGCACCGCCGCGCCCGAGACCAGCGCGGCGACGATGTTGATGACGACGATCTCGCGATCGGCGATCCGGCCCATCAGCCAGAGCCCGTTCAGAAACAGCACGGCGCCGACATAGAACAGCACGAACCCGGTAAGCATCGGACCTCCTCAGCACGGCTGACCGCGTCTTGGGCAATTGCCCGGAATACGATCAGCCCATGCCTGCCAAGAAGGCAAATCCCGCGCCGGATCAATCGAAATGTTTTCAACGATCCGTAAAAACAGCGTTCGGATTCCTGGCGGTCACAAGCCGGTCAGCGGGTTGGTGCTGACCACCTCCCACACCACTTCCTGCATGCGCCGCGCCAGTTCCGCCGAGGGCGCATCGGCGGGGCTGCCATCGGCGCGCAGCAAGGCATGCGGCAGGCCGACCGGGCTTTGGCCGTAAAGCACCGCATAATGGGTCAGCGCCACCAGGTAGACGCCCAGGTCGTTGGGGTGGATGGGGTCCAGCGTGCCGTCCGGGCTGCGGGCGAACAGATCCTCGCGCGATTGCAGTTCGGCGATGCCGCCCCTGGCCTCGGCCTCGGCCACCAGCCGGGCCATGACCTGCCCGACCGGGATCAGCCAGACCGGCCTGCCGGCGGCGCGGGCGGCGGGCCAGAGCAGGCCGGGCTTCCACATCGTCTCCAGGTCGTCGGGCAGGCGCGACAGCCATTCCGGCTGATCGTCCAGCGCGTGCCAGCTTTCGTAAAGAAAGACCTGCCCGGCCGGATTGCCCGCCGCCGCCTCGGCCGCCCATTTCCCGGCATAGAGGCGGCTTTCCTTGTATTGGATCGCATCCTGCAGCCGCACCATCTCGGTCATGACGAAGGCGTCGTATTCGCCGCTCGCCAGCGCCTGATGCGCGTCGCGATAGCGGGGGGTGGCGTTTTCCTGGGCAAAGCCGTTGATCGCCGCGCCGCCCTGGAAATGCTCGCGCAGCGCGGTGCCCCAGCCCAGCTGCAACGCATAGTCGTGCCCCTGCCCGGCCAGCTGCGCCAGCATCGCCGGCATGTCGCGCCCGACCAGGCTGTGGCCCAGGTGATAGACCCGCAGCGGCCCCTGCGGCAGCGCCCGGCCGGCCTGGTAAAGCGCCTGCACGTCGGCGCCGTCGTCCTGCGCGGCGCCGGCCCTTTGCGCATGGCGCCAATAGAACAGCGCCGCCACCGCGACGACGACCAGCAGGGCAAGCAGGTAACGCATGTCCATCCCTCGTTCCGAACCACGGGCTCAGGGATAGCAAAAAGGCCGCCGCCCCGAAAGGCGGCGGCCGTGTCGGTCCCGTCGGGCGGGGCTTACGCCTCGACCGCGTGGTTCTTGCGGTTCCAGCGGATCGAGGACCAGAACGAGATGCCGATCAGCGTCGCGCCGCCCAGGCCGGTGATGACCTCGGGGATATGCACCAGGGGCTGGACGAACATGATCACCGACAGCGCGATGATGGCATAGAAGGCGCCATGTTCGAGAAAGCGGTATTCGGCCAGGGTGCCGCGCTCGACCAGCATGATGGTCATCGAGCGCACATACATGGCGCCGATGCCCAGGCCGATGGCGATGACGAACAGGTTATGCGTCAGCGCAAAGGCCCCGATCACGCCGTCGAAGCTGAACGAGGCATCCAGCACTTCCAGGTAGAGGAAGGCGCCGATGCCGCCCTTGGCGCCGGCCTGCAGCGCCTCTTGCGAGCTGTCCAGCAGGCCGCCCAGCACCTCGACCAGCAGGAAGGTCAGAAGGCCCCAGATCGCGGAATGGAAGAACACCTGCGAATCGGCCCCTTCCAGGAAGCGCGAGAAGATCAGCACCGTGACCAGCACCACCGCGACCTCGATGCCGCGGACGGTGGCATAGCGCTGCATGCGATGTTCCAGCCAGCGCACCCAATGCACGTCCTTTTCATGGTCGAAGAAGAAGCTCAGGCCGACCATCATCAGGAAGGTGCCGCCGAAGGCCGCGATGGGCAGGTGCGCGTCATGCATGATGCGCGAATATTCGTCGGGCTGGCTTGCGGCCAGGACCATCGCCTGCCAGGGGCCGATATTGGCCGCGACGACCACGATGAGCAGCGGAAAGACGATCCGCATGCCGAAGACGGCGATCAGGATGCCCCAGGTCAGGAAGCGGCGCTGCCACTTCGGGGTCATCTCTTTCAGCTTGTTGGCGTTGACGATGGCGTTGTCGAAGGAAAGCGAGATTTCCAGCACCGCCAGCACGGCGCAGATGAAGAAGATCGTCAGCGTGCCGCCGACGGTTCCGGTGGTCTGCCATCCCAGCAACGCGCCCAGCGCAAGGCCAAGCGCGGTGACGATGAAGGACCATTTGAAATATTGCAGGGTGGGACGATGGGTTCCACTCGTCGAGCCCCCCAAGGGCGGGTTGTTTCCTTGCTGCATGTCAGAACAAGATCCAGGCGGCTGGTCAAAGATCGATGCCGACATCACGAACGTGCCGCCACGTCCGCCAGAGGGGCCCGGCCATCAAACTGCGTTCACGAAGACGCGAACGCGCAAAAGATGGCGAATCCGGGTCACGATTGCAAGGGTTCCGTATCGATCCCGGCATTTTCTTGCACGGACCCGGCCCGCGCCAGCGCCGGCAGGGTGATGCGCGCCAGAAGCCCGCGCCCGCCGGCGCCCTCGTCCAGCGTCAGCCGGCCGCCGAACAGGCTGGCGATCTCCAGCGCCACCGGCAGGCCCAGGCCCATGCCGGGCCCCGAGGTCTCGCCCCGCGCGAATCGGCTGACGGCGGCGGCACGCGCCTCGGCCGGGATGCCGGGGCCGTTGTCCTCGACCTCCAGCACCGCGTCGCCGCCCGCGCGCCCGACGCGCACCGTCACCACCGCCGCGCGGCCCGCATGAAGCAGCGCGTTCGAGATCAGGTTGCTCAGCGCCTCGCCCATCAGCAGCGGCTCGGCCCGGACCGTCACCGGCCCCTCGCCCTCGAAGCCCAGGTCGATGCCGGCCTCGGCGGCGGCGGGGATATGCTCGGCGGTCAGATCGCGGGCCAGCGCCGCCAGGTCCAGCGGCGCGGCCAGCGCCGCGCCCTCGGCGGTATCGACCCGCGCCAGCAGCAGCAGCTGCGCCAGAATGCGCTCGGCATGGGCCACGGCGGCGTCGCCTTTGGCCGCGGCGGCCTGCGCCTCGGGCAGGGTCGCGGCCCGCGCCGCCAGCGCCAGCTGGGTGCGCACCACCGTCAGCGGCGTGCGCAGCTGGTGCCCGGCATTGCCGGTGAAGTTGCGCATCCCGTCCAGCGCCGCGCCCAGCCGCCGCATGAAGCCGTTCACCGTGCCGACCAGCCCGCGCACCTCCGACGGCACCGGCGTTTCGATCGGGCTCAGGTCGTCGGGGTTGCGCGCGGCGATCTCTTCGCTCAGCCGGTAAAGCGGGCGCAGGGACAGCGTCACCGCGATCCAGACGATCAGCGCCGCGCCCGCGATCATCAGCGCCAGCCGCAGGGCCGAGCGCATCAGGATCGCCCGCGTCAGCTCGCGCCGGGCATTGGTGGTCTCGGCCACGGTGACGACGAAGGGCACCTCGTCGATGCCGGTCGAGGCGGCGCGGGCCAGGCTGGCGACCCGCACCGGCTCGCCGCGGAACACGCCGTCGGCATAGGCCGGCTCGCCCCCCGGCCGCGCCGGCGCCATCGGCAGGTCGCCATAGCCGGTGACGATATGGCCGGGCGGACCGTCCACGCGATAGAATACCCGGTCCTGCGCGGCCGAACTCAGCATCTCCAGCGCGCCATAGGGGATCTCGATGGCGATGCGGCCCTGGTCGTCCAGCGAGGCGCGCTCGGCGATCACCAGCGCCGAACCGGCCAGCACCCGGTCGGCCAGCGCATTGGCCATGCGCACCGCCTCGCGCCAGGTGTCGATCAGCGCGGCGGTGCCCAGCGCCAGCGTTCCCATGAGCAGCCAGCCCAGCAGCCGGCGGCGCAGGGAAAACGGCCGCCGGATCACGGCGAGGCCCGGTCGAGGAAATAGCCGATGCCGCGCGCGGTCCTGACCGTCAGCCCGGCGGGCGCCAGTCGCTTGCGCAGCCGGCTGACATATTGCTCGATGGCATTGGCGGACAGGTCGTCCTCGAGCGAGGTCAGCGATTGCACGATCGATTCGCGCGCCACCACCTTGCCGGCGCGCATGATCAGCAGCTCCAGCAGCCCGCGTTCCCGCGCCGGCAGGTCCAGCGGCTGGCCCGCCAGCAGGAAGCTGCGCGCCGCCTGGTCCAGCACCAGGTCGCCGAAGCTGACGGTGGAATTGCGCAAGCCCGCCTGGCGGCGCAGCAGCGAGCGGATGCGGGCCTCGAACTCGCCGATGTCGAAGGGCTTGATGAGATAGTCGTCGGCGCCAAGGTCGAGGCCGCGCACCCGCTCTTCGGGGGCGCCGCGCGCGGTCAGGATCATCACCGCCGCCGGATTGCGCCGCGCCCGCATCGCCCGCAGCACCTCGAGCCCGTCCATCTGCGGCAGGTTCAGGTCCAGGATCACCAGGTCGAAGCTTTCCGCCGCAGCCAGGGCCTCGGCCGAGGCGCCGTCATGGACCACGTCCACCGCATAGCCCGATTGCCGCAGCAGCGCGGTCAGCCCCTCGGCCAGCGACAAATTGTCCTCGACAAGCAGGATGCGCATGGTTCCCCCCTTGGCCGCAACCTAGCGGGGCGCGGCGGGCTTGTGAACGGGCTGCCGCTTTGGCAAAGTCGCCGATCATGCGCCCGCTCGCCCGCCTTTTGCCAGCCATCGCCGCCGCACTCGCGCTGTGGCCGGGCGCGGCATCGGCGCAGGTGACGCTGTTTCCCGCCCCGCAGGGCGATGGGCAGGAGCTGTCGGTCTATTCCTCGCTCGACGACGACCTGGCCGCGCCGCTGGTCGCCGCCTTCCAGAGCCGCCATCCCCGCGTCGCCGTGCGCTACGAGAACCTGCTGACGACCCAGCTGCACGACCGCATCGTCGCCGAGACGCAGGCGGGCGGCGGCACGGCGGATTTCGCCTTTTCCTCGGCCATGGACCTGCAGGTCAAGCTGGCGAACGACGGCTTCGCCCGCCCGGTCGAAACGCCGGACACGCCGGGCTGGCCCGGCTGGGCGAACTGGCGCGACACCGCCTATGCGCTGACCTTCGAGCCGGCGGTCTTTGCCTATCACAAGCCCAGCTTCGCCGATCATCCGCCGCCCGCCACCCGCGCCGACCTGATGCGCTGGATGGCCGAGCATCCGGCCGAGGCGCAGGGCCGGATCGGCACCTATGACGTGGCGCGCTCGGGCGTGGGCTATCTGTTCCTGGCCCGCGACCAGGAGCTTTATCCCGGCATCTGGTCGGTGGTGCAGGCGATGGGCCGGGCGGGGGTGCAGCAATTCCCCACCTCGGCCGAGCTGCTGGAGCGGATCGCCGACGGGCGGCTGGCGGTCGGCTACAACCTGCTCGGCTCTTACGCCGCGGACTGGGCGCGGCGGCATCCCGACCTGGGGGTGATCCTGCCGCGCGACTTCACCGTCGTCGTCTCGCGCGTGGGGCTGGTGCCGGCGGCGGCGCGCCAGCCGGGGCTGGGGACGGATTTCCTGGCCTTCCTGATGTCGCCCGAGGGGCAGAGCCTGCTGTCGCGCACCCTGCGGCTTTCGGCCGTCAGCCTGGAGGTCGCGGGCCAGCCCGGCCCCGCGGGCGGGATGCAGGATCTGGCGGGATTGCGGCTGAAGCCGGTGCCGGTCAGCCCCGGCCTTCTGGCCTATCTGGACCAGGCGACGCGGGCCAAGCTGCTGGCGCGCTGGAACAAGGCGCTGGCCGGGGAATAATTTTCGCCGCGATGTCAGGTCCATGACAGCTTTCTGTGCTGGAAAGGCACGGGGCCCGCCTGCGCGCGGGCTTGCGGAGGACGCCTGCATTCCGGGAGAGATGCAGGCCAGACCCAGAAAATGCGGATAACGGGACCGGCGCGGATGCGTCCGGCCGATGCGGAGGAAGACCATGAAGCAATTCGTTCTCGCCAGCCTGTTCGCGGGGGCCGTCGCGGTCCCGGCCATGGCCGATTACACCATCATCGCCCCGGCCAACCCCGGCGGCGGATGGGACCAGACCGCCCGCACCATGCAGACCGTGATGCAAGAGGAAGGCATCTCGAAATCGGTGCAGGTGCAGAACGTGCCCGGCGCCGGCGGCACCATCGGCCTGGCGCAATTCGCCAGCCAGAACAAGGGCAACCCCGATACGCTGATCGTCGGCGGCTATGTCATGGTCGGGGCGATCCTGACCAACAACTCGCCCGTCTCGCTCAAGGACGTGACCCCCATCGCCCGGCTGACCGGCGAATACGAGGCGATCGTGGTTCCCGCCGCCTCGCCCATCCAGGACATCGCCGGGCTGATCGAGGCGCTGAAGGCCGATCCCGGCGCGGTCAGCTGGGCCGGCGGCTCGGCCGGCGGCACCGACCATATCGCCGTGGGCCTGATCGCCAAGGCGGCCGGCGTCGATCCGACCAAGATCAACTACATCGCCTATTCCGGCGGCGGCGAGGCCCTGGCGGCGATCCTGGGCAACCAGGTGACGGCGGGCATTTCCTCGCTGGGCGAGTTCGAGGCCCAGATCCAGGCCGGCACGCTGCGCCTTCTGGCCGTGACCTCGCCCGAGCGGCTGGAGGGCGTCGATGCGCCCACCCTGCAAGAGGCCGGGCTGGACGTGACGCTGGAGAACTGGCGCATGGTCGCCGCCGCGCCGGGCCTGTCGGACGAGCAGAAGGCCAAGGTCACCGCCGACATCGAGAAGATGGCCAAGTCGGAAAACTGGCAAAAGCAGCTTTCGGACAAGGGCTGGATGGACACCTACCTGGCCGGCCCGGACTTCGAGGCCCAGCTTGAACAGGACGTCACCTCGACCGAGGCGATCCTCAAGGACATCGGTCTGGTGAAATGAGCGGCAACCGCCACGAACCGCCGCGCCGCCGTGATACGGCGGCGCTGATCATCGCCGCCGGGCTGGTGGCGGTCGGCGGCGTGATGCTGTGGGACAGCGCGCGCCTGGCCGACCTGGGCGGCTATTCCGGCGTGGGCCCCGCCAGCGTGCCGCGCGTCGTGGGCTTCGCGCTGATCGGCCTGGCCGCCTGGACCGCCATCGAGGCGCTGCGCGGCGATTTCCCCCAGCGCCCGCCGCAGAACGCCGTGCCGGTCCTGTGGATCGTCGCGGGCCTGGCCGCGCAGCTGATGCTGCTGCATGTCGCGGGCTTTTCCATCGCCACGGGCATCCTCTTCGCCTTTACCGCGCGGGCCTTCGGCAAGCGCAACCTGGCGATGACGATCCCCATCGGCATCGTCTTCGCCTTCGTGGTCTGGGCGATCTTCTCGCAACTTCTGATGCTGCATTTGCCCGCCGGGCCGCTTGAGCATCTGGTCTTTCCGCGGGGCTGAGCCATGAGCGCATTCGAATTCCTGATGCAGGGGCTCGGCACCGCCGCCGACCCGATGATGCTGCTTTACGCGCTGATCGGCGTGACGCTGGGCACCGCGGTCGGCGTGCTGCCCGGCATCGGCCCGGCGCTGACCGTGGCGCTTCTGCTGCCCGTGACCTACCGGCTGGATCCGGCCGGCTCGCTCATCATGTTCGCCGGCATCTATTACGGCGGCATGTATGGCGGCTCGACCACCTCGATCCTGCTGAACACGCCGGGCGAAAGCGCCTCGATCATCACCGCGCTGGAAGGCAACAAGATGGCCCGCAAGGGCCGCGGCGGGCCGGCGCTGGCCACCGCCGCCATCGGCTCGTTCATCGCCGGGCTGATCGCGACGCTGCTGCTGGCCTTCCTTGCGCCCTGGATCGTCAAGGTGGCGCTGGTCTTCGGCCCGCGCGAATATTTCGCGCTGATGGTGCTGGCCTTCGTCACCGTCTCGGCCGCCTTCGGCGATTCGGCGCTGCGCGGGCTGACATCGCTGTTCCTGGGACTGGCGCTGGCCTGCGTCGGCATCGACCAGCTGACCGGCCAGGCGCGGCTGTCCTTCGGCGTGCCCGAGCTGCTGGACGGGATCGAGGTGACGACCATGGCCGTCGCCATGTTCGCCCTGGGCGAGGCGCTGTTCATCGCCGGCCAGCGCCTGCAGGTCGAGGACGAGGTGACGGCCGTCAAGGGCTCGATCTGGATGAGCCGCCGCGACTGGGCGCGGTCGTGGAAGCCCTGGCTGCGCGGCACCTTCATCGGCTTTCCCATCGGCGCCATGCCGGCGGGCGGGGCCGAGATCGGCACCTTCCTGTCCTATGCCACCGAGAAGAAGCTGACCAAGCATCCCGAGGAATTCGGCAACGGCGCCATCGAGGGCGTCGCCGGCCCCGAGGCCGCGAACAACGCCAGCGCGGCCGGCACGCTGGTGCCGCTGCTGACGCTGGGCCTGCCGACCTCGGCCACGGCGGCAATCATGCTGGCCGGCTTCCAGCAGTTCGGGCTGCAGCCCGGCCCGCTGCTGTTCGCCACCAACCCGACGCTGGTCTGGGGGCTGATCGCCAGCCTGCTGATCGCGAACGCCATGCTCCTGGTGCTGAACCTGCCGCTGATCGGGCTGTGGGTGAAGCTGCTGACGGTGCCGAAGCCCTGGCTTTACGCCGGCATCCTGCTGTTCGCGACGCTGGGCACCATCGGCGCCAACCCCTCGGCCTTCGAGCTGGGGATGCTGCTGGGCTTTGGCGTGCTGGGCTATGTGATGCGGCTTTTCGGCTATCCGATCGCGCCGATCGTCGTCGGCCTGATCCTGGGCCCGATGGCCGAGCAGCAGCTGCGCCGGGCGCTGGCGATCAGCCAGGGCGACTGGACGACGCTGGTGCAATCGCCCATCGCCGCGGTGCTTCTGGGCATCGCCGCACTGGCGCTGATCGTGCCGCTGATCCTGCGCGCCCGCGGCAAGGGCGAGGTGCTGAGCCAGCTGGCCGGCGAAGAGGACTGACCCGCCGCCCGGCCCGACAAGGGCCGGGCCCGCCATGTGCTGGCGTCATGGCCGCCTTGCCGTTTTGCCGCGTTGCAGAAAGGCCGGGCGAAGCCCATCTGTCTGTCATCGACATGTTCGATGAAACCTAGAAGACAGGCAGAAAAATGCACCGCGCTTATCATTCCCTCACCTCGGCCCTTTCGACCCTGCGGGCCGCCATCGCCGTCGCCTCGGCGGCCGAAGCGCACCGCCGTCCCGCCGCAGCCGACCTGCGCCGCCTGGGCATCGACGAGACGAAATTCGCCGCGATCCACCTCTGATCCGGGTCGGGCAGGCCGCGCCTGCCCCTGCGTCGAAACGCCCCTGATGCGTTTCGACGCTTTTATCAGGATACCGTCAGGATTTTGTCTATATAGTCTGCTTCGTAGATACGCGAATCAGTGCAGACAGGTATGGAAAGAAACGACAGGCGGCGACCGGCACGAAAAATTCCCGCACCCTCGACTGACCTGCGCGGCGGGTGCGGTTCTGCATGGGCATCCTGATCGTTTCGATGCTGGTGGCGACGCTTTCCGCCCTGGCAGGATGCCTGTTCGGAATTTGCGGCCTGGTCAGCAGCCTGGCGCTCTATGCCGGATCGGGCGTGGCGACGGTCTTCGTCCTGGCCCTGGCGCGCTGCAGATCCGATACGGGCTGACGCCGGCGCCTCGCGGACAAGTCAGGCACCGGCATGCGACTGCCGCGCACCCGGTGCATCAGGGGCGCGCGGCACAGGCTGGTTTACCACAGATGACGGCGTAGCGCGTCGCCTTCCTGCGAGGGGGCGGCCGCATCGCTGCGCGTGTCGGCCACGCCGATGTCGCGCAACAGATGCTCGGGCAGGTCGGCCAGCGCCTTGCGCGTCGCCGGATGATCCAACGCCGCCATCCGGTCCAGGCAGGGCGATAGGCTGGGCTTATCGCCACGCAGCATGGCGAACAGCCGCGACAGGATCGGCAGGAAAGGGCGTTCACGGTCGCATGCAGGATGGTCGGACATTTCAGCCCTCCTTTCAGTGGTCATGGTTGATCCATGACGCGATCATGCTAGTCTGGCGCCGGTTTGACCAACAAAGCCTCGGCAAGCACCCATAAGGCAGCCTTATGTCCATCCCCCCTCTCGCCGCCCTGCGCGCCTTTGAGGCGGTGGCGCGGCACCTGAGCTTTACCCGCGCCGCCGAGGAACTGGGCATGACCCAGGCCGCCGTCAGCTACCAGATCCGCCTGCTCGAGGAGCGGCTGGCGACGCCGCTGTTCCTGCGCAAGCCGCGCGGCATCGTGCTGACCGAGACCGGGGCGCTGTTCGCCCGCCCCACCATCGACGCCTTCGACATGCTGCGCGAGGCTTATGCCGACCCTTCGGCGGATTCGGTCTCGACCCTGTCGATCTCGACCGTGCCGACCTTTGCCGGGGCGTGGCTGTCGCCGCGGCTGGGCAAGTTCCAGATGAACCACCCGAACCTGGCCGTGCGGCTAGAGACCGCCGACAACCTGGTCGATTTCGGGCGCGAGGACATCACCGTCGCGATCCGCGCCGGCGAGGGCGGCTGGCCGGGCCTCGAGGCGCATTGCCTGATGCCCATCGAATACACGCCCATGCTGTCGCCCGAACTGGCAAAAAAGCACGAATTGCGCGAACCGGCCGACCTGCTGAAGCTGCCGCTGCTGGACCGGGTGGACCCGAACTGGGCGGTCTGGATGCGCGAGGCCGGCGTCGATTTCTGGGAAATCCCGCCCAAGCCCGGCCTGACGCTTTCGACCGACCTGCACGAGGCGCGGGCGGCGCTGGAGGGTTATGGCGTCGCGCTGCTGACGCCGCGCTTCTTTCGCTTCGAGCTGGCGACCGGCGGGCTGATCCAGCCCTTCCCGCTGGTGGCGCAGAACGGCCGCAGCTATTGGCTGGTCTATCCCACCGGCCGCCGCAACCGCCCCAGCATCCGCAAGTTCCGCGCCTTCCTGCTGGACGAGATCGCCCGCGATCCCGGCTAGGCCGGCTGCCCGCGCGGCATGTCGGGCAGCGGGAAAATCCGGTCATAGGCGATGTTGAAGACGAAGTTATAGACCAGGTAGAAGGCCACGATGAACAGGTCGAGCAGCAGCGTCTGCCACAGCGTCATGCCCAGGTACCAGGCCATCGGCGGCAGCAGCATGACCAGCAGGCCGCCCTCGAACAGCAGGGTATGCAGCAGCCGGTGATGCAGCGCCTTGCGGGTATGGCCGTGCAGCCAGCGCATCGCATGGTCGAAGCCCAGGTTGAAGACAAAGGTCCAGACCGTCGCCAGCGTCGCCGCCCCCACGCCCACCACGCCCATGTCGAGCAGCGGCTTGTCGTAAAGCCAGGCCGTCGCCGGGGTGATGATGGCCAGTCCGATGGTCTCGAACATCAGCGCATGCCGCACCCGGTCGGGGAAACTGCGCATCGTCATGGTCCGAATCTTTCCGTTGTTGCGTGTTGCGCCGTTTCTATCTTGATTCTCAGCAGAGCAAAGTTAGCTTCCATCTGAAAACGAGATGGATCGATGACCGTATCGCTGGACCAGCTGGAAGCTTTCGTCGCCGCCGCGCAGCACGGCTCGTTCTCGGCCGCGGGGCGGGCGCTGCGCAAGGCGCAATCCGCGATCAGCACCCAGGTCTCGAACCTGGAGGACGACCTGGGCGTCGCGCTGTTCAGCCGCGAGGGGCGCAACCCGGTGCTGACCCCGGCGGGCGAGCGGCTGCTGGCCGAGGCCAGGGTGGTGCTGGACCGCCGCGAACACCTGATCGGCGTCGCCGCCAGCCTGACTGCGCATGTCGAGCATCGGCTGGCCGTCGCCATCGACGAGCTTTACCCCGAACAGCCGCTGGCCACGCTTTTCGCCGATTTCGCCGCGCATTTCCCGCATGTCGAGCTGGAGCTGCTGTTCCCGATGATGGAGGACGTCAGCCGGCTGGTGCTGGACGGCAAGGCCGACATCGGCGTGATGTGGCGCCAGGAAATCCTGCCGACCGAGATCGCCTTTCACACCCTGGGCTGGGTGCCCCTGAAGCTGGTCTGCGGCAAGGACCACCCGCTGGCGAACACGCTGGTCGATTGGGAGGAACTCAAGCGCCACCGCCAGCTGATGGTGGCGGTGCGCAGCGAGGGGCCGGAAAAGCAGCGCCTGCGCACGGCGGCCGAGGTCTGGTGGGTCGAAAGCCACTGGGTGATCCTGCAAATGGTCCGGCAGGGCATCGGCTGGGCGCTGGTCCCGGACCATATCATCGACAACTCTCCGGTCCGCGACGAGCTGGTGACGCCGCCGCTGCAATTCGACGGCGCCGACTGGCCGGTGGCGCTGGAACTGGTCTGGCACAAGCAGCGCCCCAGCGGCCCCGCCGCGCGCTGGCTGCGCGAGCGCTTTGCCGCCATGCGGATCAACGGCCTGCCGGGCCGGGACGCGGTCTAGCGGCCGCGCGCCCGGCAATCCCGATAAAAACCCAAGGTCAAAGCTTGACCCCGTCCCCGCCGGGCATTTACCTGCGCCCGACGATCCGCAGGAGGCAGGGATGTTTGGCAGATTGATCGCAGCGACCGCAACGGCGCTTGTCCTGGGGGCCGCGGCCTGGGCCCAGCCGATGACCATCGCCCATTCCCAGGGCGAAACGGTTCTGCCGGCGCCGCCCGAAAAGGTGCTGATCCTGGACATCAACGCGCTGGACATCGCCCATGCCCTGGGCGCGCAGCCGGCCGGCGTGCTGGGCAGCAACCTGCCGGATTACCTGCAGGACTATGCCGACCCCCTGCCCAAGGTCGGCACGATCTTCGAGCCGGATTACGAGGCCATCGCCGCCTCGGACGCCGCGCTGATGATCGTCGGCACCCGCACCGCACCGGCCTATGCGGAAATGTCGCGGATCCTGCCGACCGTGGACCTGAGCCTGGGCGACGACCTCTTCACCTCGGTCCGCGGCAATGTCGAGACGCTGGGCCGGATCTTCGGCAAGCCCGAGCAGGCGGCCCGGATGGTCGAGGCGCTGGACGCCAAGATCGCGCATCTGAAGGAAATCGCGCCGAAGGCCGGAACCGCGCTGATCCTGGTCACGAACGGCGGCAAGCTGGGCGCCTATGGGCCCAAGTCGCGGGTGGGCTGGATCCACAGCCAGCTGGGCTTTGCCACCGTCGCCCCGGACATCGACGACCGCTTCCACGGCGGCGACGTGATCTCGTTCGAATATATCCTGGAACGCGACCCCGACTGGATCTTCGTCATCGACCGCGATGCCGGCGTGGGCGAGGCGGGCGCGGGCGCCCGCGCCGCGCTGGACAATCCGCTGATGGCGCGGACCAGGGCGGTGCGGGACGGGCATGTCGTGCATCTGGACCCGCATGCCGCCTATATCGCCTTCGGCGGCTATACCGCGCTGAACCGGCTGCTGGACCAGCTGACCGAGGCGCTGGCGGCGCGATCCTGAGATGTCCCGGCTTGCGGCAGCGGTGGCCCTGACCGCCGGGCTTGCGCTGGCAAGCCTGTTCGTCGGCGTGTCCCATGTCAGCCTGCGCGGCATCCTGGCGGGGCAGGAGCTCGACTGGCTGGTGCTGGTCGAAAGCCGGCTGCCGCGGATGCTGGCCCTGCTGCTGTCGGGCGCCTCGATGGCGATCGCCGGGCTGCTGACGCAGATCGTGATCCGCAACCGCTTCGTCGAGCCGGCCAATACCGGCACGATGGAATCGGCGGGGCTGGGGCTGCTGGTGATGACGCTGGTCGCGCCCGGCGCGCCGATCATCGCCAAGATGGCCGCCGGCGCGGGCTTTGCCATGGCGGGCACGGCGCTGTTCCTGGCCATCCTGCGCCGCGTGCCGCTGCGCGACCCGATGCTGGTGCCGCTGGTCGGCATCCTGCTGAGCGGGGTGATCTATGCCGGCACCGCCTTTGTCGCCTATCGCTTCGACCTGATCCAGACCGTGCTGGCCTGGACCCAGGGCGACCTGTCGGGCGTGCTGCGCGGCCGCTATGAACTCTTGTGGCTGGGCGCGGCCATGGCCGCCCTTGCCTGGCTGGCCGCAAACCGCTTTACCGTCGCCGGGCTGGGCCGGGACATCGCCAGCTCGCTGGGCCTTGCGCATGGGCGGGTGGTGGCGCTGGGGCTGGCCATCGTCGCGCTGGTCACGGCGGTCGTGGTGGTGACGGTGGGGATGATCCCCTTCCTGGGGCTGATCGTGCCGAACATCGTCAGCCTGGCGCTTGGCGACAACATGCGCCGGGCGGTGCCCTGGGTCGCGGTCTCGGGCGCGGCGCTGGTCCTGGCCTGCGACATCCTGGGCCGGGTGATCCGCGCGCCCTACGAGGTGCCCCTGGGCACGGTGCTGGGCGTGCTGGGCAGCGGCGTCTTCCTGGTCCTGATCCTGCGGAGCCGCGACCGTGCCGCATGAGCGCCGCGCCAGGCTGGCCCTGCTGGTCCTGGGCCTGCTGGCCCTGAGTGCGATCCTGGCCTTCATGACGCTGGGCGCGCGCGGCAACTGGGGCTTCGTGCTGCCGTTTCGCGGCAGGAAACTGCTGGGCCTGCTGCTGGTCGGCCATGCCGTCGCCTGCTCGACGGTGCTGTTCCAGACCGTGACGGCGAACCGCATCCTGACCCCGGCGATCATGGGCTTCGATTCGCTTTTCGTGCTGTGCAGCACCGTGCTGGTGGCGCTGTTCGGCTCGGCCGCGGTGGCGGGGCTGGACCCGCGGCTGGTCTTCGGCCTCAACGTCCTGCTGATGGTCGGGGCCTCGATGGCGCTTTACCTGTGGCTTTTCGGCGGCGAAGAGCGCAGCCTGCACCGCCTGCTGCTGATCGGCGTGGTCTTCGGCATCTTCCTGCGCATGCTGGCGGAATTCGTTCAGCGCCTGCTGGACCCGAACGAGTTCATGGTGCTGTCCGACATGCTGTTCGCCAGCTTCGGCACCATCCCCCCGACGCTCCTGGGCATCGCCGCCGCCGCGGTCGCGGGGGTGACGCTGTGGCTGGTCCCGCGCCTGTCGCGGCTGGACGTCATCGCGCTTGGCCGGCCGGTGGCGGTGAACCTGGGCATCCGCTGGCGGTCCGAGGTGCTCTCGGTGCTGGCGGCGGTTTCGGTCCTGGTCGCGGTCTCGGCGGCGCTGGTCGGGCCGGTGCTGTTCTTCGGCCTGATCGCGGCCAGCCTGGCGCATCTGGCGGTCGGGCAATCGGCGCATCGCTACCTGCTGCCCGCCGCCTCGCTGGTCGGCATCATCTTGCTGGTCGGCGGCCAGACCGTGCTGGAGCGGGTCTTTGCCTTCAACACCGCGCTTGGCATCCTGGTCGAATTCGCCGGCGGCATCACCTTCATCGCGCTATTGATCGGAAAGGGCCGCCGATGATCGAGATCAGCAACCTCTGCAAGAGCTATGGCGCGACACCCGTGCTGCACGACGTGTCGCTGAGCCTGCCAAGGGGCGGGATCACTTCGCTGATCGGGCCGAACGGGGCGGGGAAATCCACGCTGCTGTCGCTGATCGCCCGGCTGATCGCACCGGATTCGGGCAGCGTGACGGTGGACGGGCTGGACGTGACCCGCGCACCCGGCCCGGTGCTGGCGCGGCGGCTGGCGATCCTGCGGCAGGAAAACCACCTCGTCGCCCGGCTGACCGTGCGCGAACTGGTGGGCTTCGGCCGCTTCCCGCATTCCGCCGGCCGGCTGACGCCCCAGGACCGCGCCGCCATCGACCGGGCGCTGGACTATCTGGAGCTGGCGCCGCTGGCCGACCGCTTCATCGACCAGCTGTCGGGCGGGCAGCGCCAGCGTGCCTTCGTCGCCATGGTGCTGGCGCAGGACACCGACTATCTGCTGCTGGACGAGCCGCTGAACAACCTGGACATGAAGCACGCCCAGGCGATGATGCGGCTGCTGGCCAGCGCCGCGCGGGAACTGGGCAAGACGGTGATCGTGGTGCTGCACGACATCAACTTCGCCTCGTGCCATTCCGACCGCATCGTCGCCATGCGGCAGGGCCGCATCTTCGCCGCCGGCACCCCGGCCCAGATCGTCACCCCCGACCTGCTGGGCGAGCTTTACGAGATGCAGATCGCCGTGCGCGAGATCGACGGGCAACGCATCGCGCTTTTCTACGGATGAGTCTAAACATGCAGTTGCATGTTTGAACCGGAACCGCTATCCGGCGGTGGAAAAGCCAGGGCCGCGGGCCTCAGCCAGCCTTTCCCGGAACGGAGCTTGCTGATGGCCGCACCCTTTTCCCCCCGCCTGATCATGGCCGCCACCGCGGCGCTTGCCCTGCCCGCCGCGGCCCAGGAGACGGCAGAGACAGTGGTCCTGCTGGACCCGATCACCCTGCAGGCGCTGGATGCCGACGGCAGCGCCGCCGACCGCGGCGCCAGCCAATATGTCGCTGCGGCCGAGCTGGAGCGGGCGCGGATGGGCGATCTGAAGGATCTGTTCACCGGCATCGCCTCGGTCTCGGTCGGGGGCGCGATCCCGGTGGCGCAAAAGATCTTCATCAACGGCGTGGACATGCTGAACCTGTCGGTGACGGTGGACGGGGTCGAACAGAACAACCGCGCCTTCCACCATGTCAGCGCCAATGCCATCGACCCCGGCCTGCTGAAATTCGTCCGCGTCGATGCCGGCGTGGCGGCGGCGGATGCCGGCCCGCATGCCGTCGCCGGCGCCGTGGTGATGGAGACGGTGGACGCCGCCGACATCCTCGAGGACGGGCGCAGCTTCGGCGGCAACATCCGCCTGTCCTATGGCGACAACGGCCGGACCTTCGGCCGTGCGGCGACGCTGGCCGGGCAGGCGGGCGGCTTCGAATGGCTGGGCTATCTGAAATCCGCGACCGGCGACGACTACAAGGCCGCCGGCGGCGACAGGATCACCGGCTCGGCCGCCGACCTGCAAAGCGCGCTGCTGAAGCTGGCCTACGAGACGCCCGATGGCCACCGGATCGAGCTGTCCGGCCAGCGGCTGCACGACGATGCGCTGCGCCCCTATCGCGCCAACATCGGCCATATCGAGGGCGGCAGCCCGGTCCCCGAACTGCGCCGCTACGACACCACCCGAACCAGCTGGTCGCTGTCCTATGAAAACACCCAGGCCGAGGGCTTCTGGGATCCCCGATTCGTCATCGGCCGCTCGGAAAGCCGGGTGCACGTCGACCAGCCGACCGCTGCGCCGCCCTATGTCAGCAAAGGCGACAGCGACACCTTCTCGGCCAAGCTGGAGAACCGCTTCCACCTGAACGACGCCGACAGCGTGACGGCGGGGATCGACTGGTACGACCGTTCAAGCACCTACAGCGATCCCGCCAGTGCGCTGGACGAGAACGCCCGCAACATCGGGCTTTACGCCCAGGCCCGGCTCGAGCCGGTCGAGCGGCTGGACCTGTCCTTCGGCCTGCGCTGGGACCGGCAGGAGTTTACCGGCACCAGCGGCTGGAAGGACCGGAACTCCGGCTTCAGCGGCAATGCCTCGGTCGCCTATGGCGTCACCGATGCGCTGGTGCTGCGCGCCGGGGCCTCGACCGTCTTCGGCGGCATCGCCATCGAGGACAACTACATCTTCAACGGCGCCTGGGACTACGACGTGCTGCGGCCGGCGCGCGCGCGCAACTATACGCTGGGCTTCGACTATCAGGCCGGCGACCTGCGGCTGGATGGCGAGCTGTTCCTGACCCAGGTCGACAACGCCCGCGGCGGGGCCTATGCCGGCATCGAGAATTTCGACTTCGAAAGCCGGGGCTACAACCTGGGCCTGGGCTATGGCTGGGACGGCGGCTATCTGCGCGCCAGCATGTCGGACAGCCGGGTCAGCGTGAACGGCGACCCGGCCTCCAGCTACCAGGCGCTGGATTTCGGCGCGCCGCTGGGCCGGGTGTTTTCCATCGAGGCGCAGCACACGCCGCTGGGCAGCCCCTTCACCTATGGCGGCAGCATCGAGGCGGCGGCGAAATACGACCGCATCGAGGGCGATTCCGACCGCACCATCCCCGGCTATGCCGTGCTGAACCTGTTCGCGGAATACGCGCCGACCGCGGTGCCGGGGCTGGTGTTGCGGGCCGAGGTCGCGAATCTCTTCGACAAGGATTACGCCGACCGCGCCACCTATGGCGGCGACTATGCCACCGTCACCCCGCTGCGCGAGCCGGGGCGCACCCTTTCGCTGGTGGCGACGAAACGGTTCTGACGGGCCGTCCCGCCGGTCAGCGGTAAAGCCGGTTCAGCACCCGCACCAGGTCATAGGCCTCGTCCGTGGTCAGGGCGGGGGCGAAGGCGGACTGGATCTTGTCGACATAGATCTGCCAGATCCGCGCCGGCAGGCCCCTGCCCGCCTCGGCGATGTAAAGGATCTGCCCGCGCCCGGCGCCACCCGCCGCGGCGCGCCGGATCAGGCCCGCCTTCTCGATCCGGGCGACATGGCGCGACAGCGCATATTGCGGCACGAAAAGCCGCCGCTCCAGCACCTGCATCTGCACGCCGGCCTCGCCCGCCTCCTCGGTGGCCAGCAGGATCTCGTACCAGATCGGGTCGGCGATGCCGACCTCGCGCAGCGCCTTCTCGATCTGCGGCATCAGGGTGCGATGGATGCGCAGGATGGCGAAGAAGACCCGGTTATAGGCGGTCCGCGGGTCGTCGTCGCCGAATTGCGGCTGGGCGTCGGAGTTGGTCGTCACGGTCAGGGCAAGCTCCCGGAGGAATGGCGTCGGCTGCCCCTGCCTAGTCGAGAACACGGGGCCATGCCAACCGCCCCCTTCCCGCGCCGGGCCCGGCCCGCGGGCGCCCGCATCAGCCCTGGCCCGTCGCCTGCCGCCGCGCCGCAAAGGCCGCCTCCAGCCGCTTGCGGTGGGCGCGGGGCACGGTGACGGTGGTCCCGTTCCACAGCGTCAGCAGCAGCCGGCTGTCGGGCAGCGGCGCATGCTCGACGATGGCGTCGTAGCTCAGCCAATAAGAGCGATGCACCCGCATCCCCGCATCCTCGGGCAGTTGCGTGACCGCGTCCGACAGGCGATAGCGCACCAGCACCTCCTGCTCCTTGGTGACGACGCGGATGTAATGCTCCTCGGCCCGGATCAGCCGCAGGGCGGTGATGGGCCAGCTGTAGCTGCCGAATCGCACCGCGCGGGGCGGAGGCGGCACCGGCGGCTGCGGCGGCCGCGGCGGCTGCCGCAGTATCGGCACCGGCAGGTGACGCGTCATCGGCGCCGGCAGCGGTGCAGCCTGCGGCGCCTCGGGCGGCTGCGGG
>NZ_VCBQ01000090.1:0-20921 GCF_006386455.1 Paracoccus sp. FO-3
CGGCCGCGCCTCTCGGAAGGTCGCGTGCTGCGCGACGAGAGCGGATACCGGGTCATGGACACCGAATGGCACCGCATCACCTGCTTCAACGGTCTCGGCAAGACCGTCGCAGAGCACTGCGAAAAGGGCATGAAGGTCCTCGTCCACGGCCGCATCCACTACACGAAGTGGACCGACGCAGCCGGTGTCGACCGCTACGGCTGCGAGATCATCGCCGAGAAGGTCGACTTCCTGAGCCGCCCGAAATCGGCCGAGGGTGAAAGCCCCGAGCTGGTCGACCGCGACGACGAGATCCCGTTCTGAGGAACGGGGTCTCCCCCTCGGGCCCGGCGGGGAAGCCCGTCGGGTTCGGGCGATTTCCGCCCAAAGAGGACGATCTGCTTTGCAGAATACTGCTTCGCGGCATTCTCGAAAGCCGCCCTTCAACGGTTGCCGGAGCAAAACAAGGCTAGCCAACCTTGATCCCGAAACGCTTCGCGGGCATTAGTCGGACGGCGGCAAGGCTGCTGGGGGATGTCCGTGATTACTTCGTTTGAGCTTGGATCGCGCCGACTGACGACAAGTCATTTAGAGGTGGAGAATGGGAGGCGACCTTACTAGCAGCGCAGACAAGGGGGCGCACTTTTACCGCTGCGATTTTCAAGTTCATAGCCCTAGAGATCGCCAATGGACAGGCCAGCCGCGGATTGGTGACGAAGCCCGCGCCGAATATGCCGCTGCGCTTATCGCCGCGTGCCGGGAGAAGGGTCTGGACGCCATTGCCATCACCGATCATCACGACATGGCCTTCATCCCCTACGTCCGGCAGGCCGCCGCGCAGGAAACGGATGCGGAAGGTAACCCCCTGCAGGCCCGCGACCGTATCGTTGTCTTTCCGGGAATAGAGCTAACCCTCGCTGTCCCCTGCCAGGCAATCCTCCTCTTGGATGCTGATTTTGAGGACAACCGCTTTGATGCCGTCCTGACGGCATTGACGATCACGCCCGCTCCGTCAGGCGACGAAAAGACGATTCAGACGGAACGCCTCGATCACATCGATTCCCTGAAGACCCTAAAGTCCAAACTGGACGAACACAGCTGGCTCAAGGACCGCTATATCATTCTTCCCAATGTAACCGGCGAGGGAAAATTCTCTTTGCTCCGTAGCGGCATGGCCCCAAAATACAAGGACATGCCCTGCGTCGGGGGCTATCTGGACGGCTCTAAGGACGGGCTGAAAGGCGGAACTCTGAATATTCTTGCGGGGAAAGAAAAGGCTTGGGGCCACAAGCGCATCGCCTGCATCCAGACTTCCGACAACCGCCGTGAAGATCACGCCGATCTCGGCAAGCATTCGTCATGGATCAAATGGGCCAGCCCGACGGCGGAAGCGCTGCGGCAGGCATGCTTAGCCCAAGAATCGCGTATTTCCGACACTGAGCCAAGTGTTCCGTCGGTCGTCATTACGTCGATCAGCGTACAGAACAGCTCTTTTCTCGGGCCTTTGGAACTTGCCTTCAATCCTCAGTACAATGCATTGATCGGCGGACGCGGCACCGGAAAGTCCACAATCCTCGAATATCTGCGGTGGGCGCTGTGCGACCAGCCTCCCGCTGGAAGTGACGACGACACTCCCGACTACCAAGCGCGCCGCGCGCGGCTGATCGAGGGAACGCTGAAGCCCCTTGGCGCGACCGTTGATGTCGCTTTCACCGTGAACGGAGTGCCCCATCTTGTGCGACGGGCCAGCAAAGACGGCACCGTGCAGATCAAGGTTGGCGACGATGAACTGCGGCCATGCACCGAGAATGAGGTACGCACCCTGCTGCCTGTTCAGGCCTACAGCCAGAAGCAACTCAGCAATGTAAGTGTTCGCCTGGACGAGCTTGCAAGATTTATCACCGCGCCGATCCGCACCGAACTCGGGCAGCTCGAACGGCAGATGGGCGAACAAAGCGAAAAGCTGCGCTAGAGCTATTCCACGAGGCAGCGCCAGAAGACCATCGAAAAGGACATTGCCCGGCTTAGCCTAGAATTCCGCTCCTACCAGGAACAGGCGAGCAGCATACGCGCATCGCTCGGCGGGCTGTCGCCAGAAGACCGGACGCTGCTGGATCTCGGATCGCAATATGACAGCGCCGAACAGGCGGTGGATGCCCGCAAGCAGCGTTTGCGGGATGCGTGCGGGCGGATCGATCAGCTGCTCGAACTGCTCGGCGGCGAAATCCGGGGAGACCTCGGGGGGCTGGCCGATGAATTTCCCGAAAAGGCGCTGATCGCGGAACTGTCCGCCGATTACGACGCACTGGTTGCCGGGATCGCAGAAGCATTGCGCGGGGCCAAGTCCGGCATCGATCAGGCCCTCGCAGAGCGCGAAGACAGCAAATGGTCACAATGGAGCGTCCGTCTTGAGGCCTACCGCCACGCCTATTCCGCTGCGCTAAGCAGATCGTCCGCGCATCGGGATAGAATGGAGCAGCTGAAGGTGCTGGAAGCCAAGGTCGCATCGCTCCAGAAGGAACATACCCGTCTATCGGAAGAACTCATATTGCTCCAGAAGGCCGGAGAAACCTATCAGGCCGAACAGGAGAGGCTGCACGAACTTAGAAGGCAACGCGACGGCCTGATCCAAGGACAGTGCGAGGCTCTAACTGAGAGATCCGGCGGTGCCATCCGCGCGATTGTTCACAGGTATTCGAATGCCGATGCGTTTTCAGAGTTACTGAGAGAACGTCTGAGCGGATCGGGAGTCCGCAAAGACCGGATCGAGCGCATCGCCGAGGCCATTCTTGAGGCGGATGATCCTCACCGCTCATGGCTCGGCACGCTTGAAGACCTCGAGACCTTGGCGAACTTCGATCCCGACAAGGATTCAACCGAACACCTTCCCGAGACCCCGTTTCTCACCAGCGCAGGCGCCACCAAGGGCGATTGCGATAAGCTCGCTCGCAAACTTTCCTCCGACGACTGGCTGTCACTGTCCCTAACTGAAATCCAAAGCGAGCCCCATTTCGAATACCGTTCGCGCGAGGGAGAATACATCAATTTCTCGAACGCCTCGTCAGGCCAGCAGGCAACGGCGCTCCTGCGCACGCTTCTGAACCAGGCAGGGCCGCCCCTTCTGATCGACCAACCAGAAGAAGACCTCGACAACCCAGTGATGCAGGAAATCGTCGAACAGATATGGGCGGCCAAAAAGCGGCGTCAACTCATCTTCGTCAGCCACAATGCCAATCTCGTCGTCAACGGGGACGCAGAGCTTGTCGCCTGGTGCGAATACCGCAAGGCTGGGGATCAGTCCGGCGGCAAGATAGCGGGAGAGGGAGCCATCGACATTCCAGATGTCCGTGAGGCCATCAAACGCATCATGGAAGGCGGCGCTGCAGCGTTCAATCTTCGCAGAGAGAAATATGGCTTCTGATCCGCCGGCACGGGGCAGCGGTTGTATTACGCAAACGCAGGTTCGTGTATCTCTCGACCGAATATCCGCCAGACTTGCGCTTCGCACGGCCTAGCAGATTGTCGTCTGCATAACGCCCTTGAACGACTATTTTCCCAGTTTTGCAGCAGGTGACATACCGCGCAGCGACAAGACGGTTTTCCGCCCTGACCACCTTCTAGAGTAAGAGGAGTGCCGGTTTCCAGTGACGGGTTGAGGGCTGGGAGAGTGGCTCCCGGCGCCCGTCGCGGGAGATAGCTGATGGGCGTTGTAGAAGTTCTGGATCCAGTCGCACCGGCGCGGGCGGGTGGCTGGAAAGTGGATGTGAGCCGGGGTGAGCGGAACGGGCGGGTGTCGTCTGAATGGTTCAACCGGCCGGATGACGAGCGGTATCTCTCGCTTGACGATCTTTGGGCATCGGTGAAGGGCCGGTCCGAGCGCAGCCGCAGCCGGGTCGTGCAGACGGCGGAGATCCGCGTCGAAGCCGCGCGCGACAACCCCGAGCGGCTGCACCTGATGCTGCCGAAGGCACATGAGCCGGTCGCGCCGACGCATTGGGCCTTCGGCCAGCTTGCCAGCATCGTTGGGGCCCCGGCCTCCTACCTGAGGCAGCTGCCTGCGCCGCTGGCCGGGATCAACCTGCAGTACGGCCTGACCAATCACCGCGCCGAGCAGGTCAAGACGTTCGAGACGGAAGATGGCCGCACGGAACTGCGCGCCGTGACCGGCCCCGACTATGGCCGCATCCTTGACCACGAGTTGGTCGAGGCGGTGCAGCGCATCGCGGGCAATGGCACCGGCGACACGCGCTGGAAGGTGCCGGGCGTGCTCGACTGGTCGACCGGGGTCTACAACCCCGATGTCGAAATCAGCCGCGACACGACCACGCTCTATGCCTCGGACCGCGACGTCTTCCTGTTCCTTGTCGACGATCACAACCCGATCGAGGCGGGCCGCCTGCCGGACGGCTCTCCCGACCTCTACTTCCGGGGTTTCTATTGCTGGAACTCCGAGGTGGGCGCGAAAACCCTCGGCATGGCGAGCTTCTACCTGCGAGCAGTGTGCCAGAACCGCAATCTGTGGGGCGTCGAGGATTTCCAGGAGATCACCATCCGCCACTCGAAATACGCGGCCTCCCGCTTCGCGCATGAGGCGGCCCCGGCGCTGACGCGCTTCGCCAATTCCTCGCCGCAGGGCTTCGTGAACGGCATCAAGGCCGCGCGGCAGCAGATCGTCGCGCGGACGGACGAGGACCGGGATGACTTTCTTCGCAAGCGCGGCTTCTCGAAGGCCGAATCCGGCAAGATCATCGAGAAGGTGCTGATGGAAGAGGGCCGCCCGCCCGAGAGCATCTTCGACTTCGTGCAGGGCATCACGCGGCTTGCACGAGACAAGACCCAGCAGGACGCCCGCCTCGACATGGAAGGCCGCGCCAAGAAGCTCCTCGACCGGGTCGGCTGACGCCGGGCCCGACAACGCGACCGCCCTCGCGCGCGGCGGTCGCGCTTTCCCCTTCAGACAGCATGCCACTTGCCCCGCCCGGAAAGGGCAGGGGGCTTCTGCCTGCGCAGTTCAGCGAGAACGCCCATGACCCCCCAGGAAGAAACCATCGTCCTCGAGGCCCGTGACATCCTCGGCCGCTACCTCAGTCAGAACCCGGTCATCGGCAGCTGGCAGGCACTGATGGACTATTGCGCGCTGACTGTCCGCGGCCCGGTCGAGCGCTTCCACGTCCTCTATCTCGACCGCAAGAACCGGATCATCTCCGATGAGCTTCTCTCAATTGGCACGGTCGACCATGTCCCGGTCTATCCGCGCGAGGTGATCAAGCGGGCGCTGATGCTGAACGCCAGCGCCCTGATCCTCGTCCATTATGTGGCGCGCCACATAATGCACCTTTTGTGCCCCGTTTTCTTATGTGCCCCGCCGTCAAGATCAGTAGCTCTTTCAATGGCTTCTGAGCTAAAGCCCGGCACATAACGGCAAACGTCGTGCAACATGACAGCTCCTGCAATTTTCCAGAAGGATGCTTGTCATGTTGGAACGCCATTTCAGGTCGCTCAAGGTGATCGACCGTATCAGAGCCCAGTGGCTTGGGCCGCAGATCGAGCGCTACGTTCAATCGCTTGATGAGTTACATACCGGTACCGCTACTATTCAGCAGAATGTTCGGGCCCTCGGACACTTCAACGAGTTCGTCGTTGGACGTGGTGTTCAACGCCTTGATCAGCTTCCAGATCACGTAGATGCGTTTGTAAGCCACTGGTTTGCTAAACACGGCAAGTGGTGCAAGAGCGCACAGGACCGGGCGGCAATCGCTTCCCAAAGCCGTTTGCCTGTGGAGCGAATGCTTTGCCTAGCTCTGCCTGGTTTCACACGTCCGAGCCATCGTCCCCGCATGCCCTTCTGTGTCAGCGCACCTGGTTTTTTCCCTTTCCTTCTCAACGAGAAAGGACTGCGCCAAGCCACGCTACACAAATACACCTACACCCTGCGCCCGTTCGAGTCATACTTGGCGCAGACGGGCATAACCCTGTCGGCGCTTACCCCGGCGTCCATCACTGATTTCATTAACACCCGCGCGGAGACGTTGCACAAGTCCGGCATGCTCGGCACGACCGGCGCCTTGCGCGTCTTCCTCGCCTATCTGCACCGTGAAGGCATCATTGCGAACGATCTCACACGCAGTCTTCCGCGCGGCCGCGCCTATCGACAAGCATCCATTCCACGTGCCATTTCATGGCCTGATGTCGAGCGCCTGCTGGCCAGCGTCGATTGCCGCTCCGACGTGGGCAAACGCGACTATGCCATTCTGACATTGCTGGCCAGCTACGGATTGCGTGCAAGAGAGATCGCGGCCCTGTGCCTCGATGATATTGATTGGGTGCATGACCAGATCAGCATCCCAATGCGCAAAGGCGGCCATTCGACCCGATATCCGCTGTCAGCGACCGTCGGCGAAGCCATAATCGCCTATTTGCACGTTCGGCGCACGGATATCGCCGATCGCCAAGTCTTCTTGGCCGCAAGATCGCCATATACACCTATGAGGCATACGGGGGTGTCGTGCATGGTTTCTGGCCGCATGCGCAGTATTGGCATTCAGGTTGCACGTGCCGGCTCGCACACATTGCGCCATGCCTGCGTTCAGCACCTTGTAGAAGCCGACCTGCCCTTCAAAGTCATTGGCGATTACGTCGGTCATCGCCACCCCGCATCCACATTGGTCTATGGCAAGGTGGCGGTGCACAAGCTGCGAGAGATGGTCATTGCCCAAGGGGAGGACGTGCTATGACCGCCCCCTGGAACAGCTTTCAAAGCATCCTGGCCCCTCAGATCGAACAATACCTGCGTGCAAAACGCGCCATGGGATGCAAGTTCGCCTGCGAAGATCGCCAACTTCGGCTGCTCGATCGATTTCTCAACAACCGCGGCGTGGAAAGCATTGAGGCGATTGACGCACAGTGCCTGCAGGACTTCTTGGATTCCCGCAACCGAACCAACCCGCGGAGCTACAATAATCTGCTCGGAGATGTTCGACGGTTGTTCGACTGGATCGCCAGCCAACAAATCCTTGGTGCCTCACCGGTAACGATCAAGCCTCAGCCGCAAACAGCGCGACAGCTGCCTTACCTGTTTTCTGACAAGACTATCCGGCTACTGCTGACTTTGGCCGCAGCATTGCCAGATAATTCACGCGCACCACAGCGCGGCATTCTCTACGAGATGATCTTTGCCTTGCTCGCTGGCCTTGGGCTGAGGGTCGGGGAGGTCGCTCGCCTTCAGTGGGGCGATGTGGACCTGACCCGCGAAGTGTTGGAGATCCGCAATACCAAGTTTGGCAAGGATCGACTTGTGCCCTTTGGCCCCAAGTTGGCCGCCAGGCTACGCAGCTACCTGACGCAACGCGAGCAACATGGGTTCGCCTGCTCGGGCACCAATTACCTATTTTCCTGGAATGGCCGTACACCGATCAGCACCAACAGCATCCGGAACACTTTTCGCGATGACCTGTTGCCGCAACTCGCCCTTGTGATCCCGCCTGGAGTTTTCGGTCCCCACGTTCATGGCCTGCGCCATTCATTCGCGGTGCGCACCCTGCTGAACTGGTACCGCCAAGGGATCACGCCGGCAGACCGCCTCCATCATCTGTCCACATTTCTGGGGCACCTCAATCCCAGCAGCACCGCAGTTTATCTGACCATCACTAACGATCTTTTCGATGCCGCCAATCAGCGTTTCGAGGCCTTCGCACCGACGCTGAGCGGTGGAGGCCAAGCATGACACAGCTGAACCTTCCCACCGCCGTTCACCATTACTTTCTGGAGTATCTGCCGCGCCACAAAGGCCTGCAATCCAGCACGATCCGCAGTTATCGAGACAGCCTGCGTCTATTCCTGATCTTCGTTGCGGATGCCAATCGGATCGGGGTCAGTGGCCTCGGGTTCGAGCATTTGGACTACTCTGCTGTGCAGGCATTCCTAAACAACATGGAGGTCAAGCGCGGCAACGCCATCAGTACGCGCAACCAGCGCCTGACGGCCCTGCACGTTTTCTTCGAATATCTCTGCCGGACCGCACCAGAGATGTTGCCGGTCAGCGCCAAGGTTGCAGCCATACCGATGAAGCGCCATCAGCGCCCAGAGATGAAGTTTCTGGCACGTGATGAGGTCGAGGCGCTCTTTGCCTGCATCCCCGCCCAGGATCGTCTTTCGCTGCGCGACCGCGCGCTCCTCATGCTGCTCTACAACACCGGTGCGCGCGTCTCAGAGGTCGCGCAACTGAAGGTGGGCCAACTCGATTTAGCCTCACCGGCGCGGGTCAGGCTGCTCGGCAAAGGGTCAAAGTGGCGAACCTGCCCTCTTTGGAGCCAGACCGCCAAGGCGTTGCAGGACATGCTGGATGAACGCGCCACAGTTCTTTCGCCAGATACCATTGTGTTCGTCGGCGGCACAGGCGGCGGGATGACCCGTTTCGGCATCTACAAGCGTATTCGCCATCACGCCAAACTCTGGGAGGCGGCGGGCGTACAAGCCTCACGCACCCACATCACGCCCCACGTGTTTCGGCACACAACGGCGGTCCATCTCCTCGAGTCAGGGGTGGAGGTTAACGTCATTCGGGGCTGGTTGGGGCATGTCAATCTGGAGACGACCAATCGCTACGCCGAGATAACCATACGCATGAAGGCGGAAGCCCTGAAACTGCTTGAGCCGGTTGCTGGTGGCAAAGCACGAAAATCCGCATGGCGAGATGACGCGGCCATGCTGGCGTGGCTCTCATCCCTGTAGCGATATGACACTGGGCGGCATGATTGGCCGCCCAGTGTCTCGACAATCATCTGTCGCCCAAAACCAGAAACACCTGATGCCAACAAGCATGCACCGTTATGTGCCCAGCCTTGCCTCAGAAGCCATTGATAGAGCTACCGATCTTGACTTCGGGGCACATAAGAAAACGGGGCACAAAAGATCCACAACCATCCCACTTGGCCTTTTCGATCACGTTCAATCACGCCACATAACCTTGAAACACAACGTCTTTTAGGCTTGTCGTAGAGTCGGCCATTGTGGCATATTGGGGTCGGTTTTAAGGGGGTCAAGGTCCCTTTTGACCCCAGTCGCCGACCCCACGAACCCGTCGAGCGACCCCAGTTGGAAGCCGACGGAGAACCCCAGTGCCAAGCCTTACAGATGGAGAAATTCGCCGAGCCCTGAAGCAGGTGGAAACGACCGGCAAGCAGCTCAGCCTTGTCGATGGCGAGGGTCACGGAACCGGTCGACTAGTCCTCGTGATGAAGCCTATGCCTACCCGCGTGACCGCAGACTGGATGGCGCAGCAATGGCGCGACGAGAAGCGCCTCAAGAAGAAGCTCGGCTCGTATCCCTCGATGCCCCTCAGCAAGGCCCGCGAGATATTCAATCGCGACTTCGCGGAGCTGATCCAGAAAGGCCGTAGCATCAAGATCGCCGGCGACACGCGACCGGGAACCGTCGCCGACCTCTTCGAGGCGTATGTCGCCTATCTCAAGGAGGGTGGAAAGCCGTCTTGGAAGGAGGCGGAAAAGGGCCTCAACAAGATCGCCGATACGCTCGGACGCAACCGGCCGGCCCGCGACGTCGAACCGGATGAGATCACAGCGATCATTCGCCCCATCTATGAGCGCGGCAAGCGTTCAATGGCCGATCATGTACGCAGCTACATTCGATCAGCCTTTAGCTGGGGCCTGAAATCCGAGCACGACTATCGCTCCACCGCTACGCGTCGCTTCCGGCTGACCTACAACCCCGCCGCCGGCATACCGACCGAACCCAAGACCATCGGAACACGCTGGTTGTGCGAAGAAGAGTTCGTTCAGCTCTATCGCTGGCTGGAATGCCCCGACACCCCGGTTCATCCCTCCTATCCCCGCGCCGTCCAGATCATCATGCTGACCGGTCAACGGGTTGAGGAAATCGCTCGTCTGCATGTCGATCAATGGGACGCCAAGGAACGGATCATCGATTGGACCAAAACCAAAAACCTCCAGCCGCACGCTGTTCCGGTGCCCTCGTTGGCTGCTGAATTGATCGAGTCGATTATCCCGAACGAACATGGCTGGTTCTTCCCCTCCGCCAAAGACCCGTCGAAGCCCGTCAGCCACGGTACGCTCTACAGCTTCGTCTGGCGCCAGCGAGATCGCGGCGTGATCCCCCATGCGACCAACCGTGACCTCCGTCGCACCTTCAAGACCCTGGCCGGCAAGGCGGGTGTTCCGAAAGAGATCCGCGACCGCCTCCAGAACCACGCCTTGCAGGACGTCAGCTCCAAGCACTACGACCGCTGGAACTACATGGTGGAAAAGCGCGCAGGCATGGCGAAATGGGACAAGTTCGTCCGCGCCATGCTCGCCAAAAAGCGCCTGAAAGCGGCGGCATGAGACTCCGGCGCACCATAAGGCGGAGGTGAGAACGACTATGCGTATTGTAATCGGGCTAGCGTTGCTGGCGGCGCTGACCACGGCGACAGCGGCCAAGGCCGATCCCTGCAAGGCCATTCCCGACCACGACCCGATGCCGTCCTATCTCCACCGCGGCGCGCACTTCTCCGGTCCCGTGGTCTATGTCGGTGACGGCGACTCCTTGTGCGTGGCCGTGGGTCAAGGGTCAGCCAATTGGGTGGAGATCCGACTGGAAGATTTCTACGCGCCCGAACTCCACTCCCCCACCGGCCCTGCTGCCAAGGCCGCGCTGGAAAGACTTGCCATGGGCCGGAACGCGGAGTGCATCGCCAACCATAAGTCCTACGACCGTGTGGTGGCCACCTGCCGGATCGGCGGACGCTCCATCGGGGATTTATTGAAGGCGATCGGAAACACCGAGGGCGGCAATGGATACGACCAGAGCAAGCGTTAGCCCAACTTTTGGCAGCGCTTAAATGCGATCTGAAAACCGATCATAGGCATCGATCCGCCGGACCGGGGGATCGACCTCATACCGATAGATTTCCGTCCTCAAGAACCCCAGCTCGGCCTCGCGCTGGCCTTCGGAAACGTCGATATACCAAGCGCGCGGCTGTGGGCCGGAATCGCCGTTCCAGCGGTATCCCCGCGCCTTGAGAACATCCTTGAGGTCGAAGGGTGAGTTCTCCGCCCAGATGCGCCAGGCGACGGTACGAGCGCCGTCGAGAAGGCGGCTGAGGCCTGTAACGCCAGATCGGGGCAACCGCATCGCCAACAGCTCGATCGTCGCAAGACAGTCGTGTATCGCGCGATGGCGATCATAGAAGAAGCCGGCCGACTGAGCGAGATAGGCCAACTTCGTGCCCTCGAATCCTTCCGCCGCCCAGTCAATCTGGCTGAGCGAGCAGGCCCAGGGTTTCGTCGAGAAGACGTCGCTGAAGCGTTCGAGGAAGCGGCGATCGAACGCCGCGTTGTGCGCGATGACGAGCGAAGCCGGCGCCGCGAATCTGGCAACCTCGGCGGGATCGATGATCTGGCCGGCCACCATTTCATTCGTGATCCCGGTGATCGCAGTGATTTCCGGCGCGATCGGCTCGCTCGGCTGACGCAGCCCTTGGAAGCTGTCGCCCACGCTGAAAACGGTGCCATCCAGGCCGTAGCTGAATGGCGTCATGGCGAGTTCGATGATCTCGTCACGCTGGGGATCGAGCCCCGTAGTCTCCACATCCACTACCATTCCAAGTCGGACCGGCGTTTCGGGAGACGGCATATTGGATGGACGCGGCTTAAGGCGCCGGATGACGCGATAGTCCCCGGTGGCCTCTAGCGTCTGCACCATGGACTCCAGATGGTCAGAAGATGCGTCATCCTGCACTTCATACTCAGAGGCCTGGGTCATGCCGGTCCTCGTCTGAGCAAAACACAAACGTCATCGCTTGGTGTCATGATCGTCGTGCGTGCCTTTGCGCGTGTGACGCTGACCCGAAAATTCTGACGCGCCTGAGTCATCACCCCGTCGTGGACATTGCCGGAGACGATCCGATCAGGATTGGCAACGATTTCGCCCTTGAACCGTTTTGGCCATCCTTCAAAGATCACAACCTCGTCGAATTGCTTTCCCTTCGCCTTGTGCATGTTCATCACCACGATGCCGGATTCAGGCTTGTGGGCTGTTGCGAAATGCTCCTGAACAAACGACTGGCGGGTAATCGCAAGGGCGTTGCCATAGCAGCCGACGTCACGCCAGTCCTGCGCCAACCCCTGACGGAGCTGCGTACCGCGCTCAAGCAGACGCATGTTACGGACGTCCTTTGCGACATTCTTCAATCGCTCACAGGCCCCACCATCCAGTACGTCGCGCACCGAGACCCAGTCTGTATCCGGATCACCCGTGAACGTCAGCGCGGCGATTGCCTGATGCACGGCATGGGTTCCTTGCAAGACGCTGTTACCAGGCGTGGCTCGTCCCGTCGCTAGACATTCGTTCCACTTGGACAGCGCCTTCCGGAACCGCGCAGCCTCGTCCATGTCACCCTTGGTCGGCGCCATGCCACCTCGACCGTGGAAATAGCTGCACATCAACTCGACAAATTCGTCGAAGCATCCGTCATGCCCGCGCTGCTGAAGCAGGAAAGCAATGATCTCTGCGGCGAGGATCGGGCCTTCCATATCAACAGCTGCTGAGTGGGAAATCGGCGGAACATTACCGAATGGCTCGCGCAGGACGTCAGACACCATCCGCGTCATTTTCTTGGTCGGCACGAGAATCGCCAACGTCCAGCCGCGCTGGCCAGAATCAAGCAAGCGCTTCCGGGCCTGCAACACTTGGCCAACCAGTGAGGCATAAGCTTGGTTGGGATTCGACGCGAACGGCGCGTAGCCGATCCCCTGGTATTCCTCCTGCCGAAAATTGCCGGTCAGGATGTCGTTGCCGAATAGGGCAATCTCGGTCCCCTTGCTCCGATGGTTGTCACCGGCAAGATCATGGATCGTCGACGCGAAGGCCGACTTGAAATGATCCAGCCTCTCCGGATCGGCACCGATGAAATCGAAGATGCGCTGCTCCGGATCGGCAAGAGCGATCAACGTGCTGTTGGCACCGAGGGCTTGGACCACTCGCCATTGATCGGCGCTGGTGTCCTGAAACTCATCCAGGATAATGTACGGATACATCGTAGAGATGAGCGCTCGAACCTTAACTGAGCCATGAATCAGGCTCGCTACGCGGCCGGCGAACAGGTCGAAGCAGACCTTCCCTTCTTCGGTCGCCAACCGGACACGTTCCGCTTCCTCCTTCGCGCGCTTCTCAGCCTTTTCCTCGTCCGACAGATTCTTGGCCGCCTTGTAGCCGCTTCGAACCGCCGACAATGCAATCGCCTCATTCGGAGGTGTGAGGATCGTCATTCGTCGTGGAAAGCCAACAAGATAGCCGTGTGTTTTAAGAATATGCCAGAAGAACGAGTGGTAGGTATCGACCTCGATCCGTCGTCTCTCCTCTCGCGTGATTGCGCTTTCCTCGTTGATCGCCTCCAGCACGCGCGAAACGGTTGCACGCGCGAAGCTGAGGAACAGGATGCGCTGCCCTGGCTTCAAATCCTCCCGCGCGATCTTGGCCGCCTTGAGGATAGAGACGGTAGTCTTCCCCGAGCCGGGACCACCAGTGACGAGTTGATGCCCAGCGGTTTGTAGAATTTCCTTCTGCGCTTCTGTCAGGTCGACCACAACACAATCGCCTATCCTAACAGATCAGCAAAATCGTCTTCGCCTTCGGCGTCGGCTTTGACTGGCTGTGGAGGCGGATCGCACAGCGCTTTCAAGGTGACGCAGGCATCGCGGAGCCACTTCGGGATTTCGGCTTCAGAGCACTGGGCCAAAAATTCGGCTATTCCCCAATTGCCTTTCGACCAGCCAAAATAGTCTCCAAGCGCCGCAGCAGCCTGGGCCTTAGGATCGGGGTATTTCGCGAGCAGATGCTGCGGCCAATCGAGATGATCGGCAAACCGCTCCAGTGCGGCCGGCATGGTGTTCTTGAGGATAAGATCCTCAATACCCTTCTCCTCGTGCATGAACAGGCGTTCCACCTGGGCTTCTATGGCCACCTTGGCGGCATCCGTCTGCTTGTCGCATAACGCAAAGGTCCGTTTCCCGAGACTTTTGTACAGCGCTCCAAGGTCGGCGATCTGGGTCTCGCTTCCGGCGTCGATCACGCAGACGCCCAAGGCTTCCAAAGACGCATAGGTAGCCGGATTAAGCTCGGCCAGTCGCCGGGCGACGACCGGGAAGGAGGTCGCCTCCGTAGCGCCTTCGGCGATGAGGACACGGCGCGAAAGGAGCCCCTCGCAAAACCGGGTCCGGAAATCCTGCCGATAACGCTTGTGCCTTATGCTCTCCGGCAACTCGATTTTGGATTGGCTCAGGTGGCCATTGTCCGATCGCGAGAGGATGACGGTTTCGTCGAGGCTGAACTCTTCGAGCACATACGGCGAGTGCGACGTGAAGAGCGACTGTGCCGACAGCTTGCGCAGCTCATGGACAATCCGCTTTTGCGCGTACGGCGGAATAGCCGTTTCGGCTTCCTCCATAGCGAAAATGACATTCTGCTTATCCTCGGCGATCTGTGACAGCATCGCGAGCACCAGCATGTTGATCGTCCCCGTTCCCTGCCGGAAGAAGGGAGCGGCATGATCGCCCGCACCCGTGGCGATGAACGCGGTGATGACCTTGCGCAAATGCTCTCGCGTCAGGTTCGACACCTTCAGGTGCGGCTTCACTCCCCATTCGCGCGGGACGTATTTCTTCAGCGACTTGTCGATGCTCTCGAGGACGCCCGAGATGCCGATGGTCGGGTCGCTCGCGACATCGAAGGCTGCGAGCGTTTCGATCGTCCCTTCCCACATCTGCGGCCGGATTTCCTTCAGTCGGAGGATGATGTCCAGCAGGCTGCCGTGTTCCAAGCTGAGCGCCCGAGATCCTGTCCTCAACGACCGCAGAAAAAGAAATCCGCAGTGCTGCTTGTCCTTCTTCGAGAACGATGCAGGTGTCTCATCCTCTGAAAGACTGCGCGTGAAATAGCTGTTGCCGACGAAGTCATCCTCATCAGGATCGTATTGGCCGACGAATGTGACGCGCAGCGCCGCCTTGATCTCGGCAGCATCGACCCCGGCCGGGTTAGCCTCCTGATAGAAGTCTCCGGTAGTAGTATTCAGCCACTCGACGTTGGCTCCAAATCGTGCCTCCTGCTCCGGCGACAGATTTGTGATCGTCACCTCGACCGTGATTTTCGGTGCGGAGCCTGGCTCCGCGCCCTCGGGAGCATCGGGGTTTGGGCTGGGAAGATAGCGCCCCTGATAGAAATCATGCTCATCCACGGGTGGTCGCCGGCTCAGCCGGTCCGGCCCCAAGGCGAGATCGATCGCTTCGAATACCGACGATTTGCCAGTATTGTTGTCGCCGATCAGTACGGCGTGATCAGGCAGCACCAGTTTGGCCGACTGGATGCCGCGAAAATTTTCGATCGCTACCGAGAATATCTTCAACGCCCGCCCCCCCTTTAGGCCCCCATTCGGTTAGCCCGCGCAGCTATATCTGCACATCGCGCCATGAGCGCCTCGAACGGCTCGGCGTCGTCGAAGAGCAACCCATCCTCGACCATGCGGGCATAGTCGTCCTTCAGCGCCTTCGTGCCATCGCCGACCGGCACGAGTTGCAAGCCGCCGTTGACGGCCGCTGCATAGTCGATCGGCGTGCGGTCGGCGGCTTTCTCCGCGAAGAACATCGACTTGTGCCGGGCGACGGCGTTGGCCAGTTCGCGGTCAGCGAAAGCTCCTTCCGCGAAGCCGGCTTCATCCAGCCGGACAACATCGTGCCAGTGGCGCGCGAAGCGATCGCCGCGCAGCCGCTCCTGGAGGCAGAAGACGTGGATAGCGGTCGCCTTCTCCCAGAAGGTCCGCTCCGCGTGCATAACACGCGGCCGCGCCGTCGGAAATACCAGTCCGTCGATCAGGCCGGCGGCGTCGCAGGAAACATCGCGCAGGCTCGCCGGTTCGCCCGTCGAGCGGGCGCCGAACTCCAGCATGACGCTGGGCGCGACATAACCGGACCCGGTTGCGGTCGCCTCATAGTCGATGAAGAGCTTGTCATCCTCGACGCGGATGGCGGCCGCCAGACCTTCGGCGGCCAGTGCGTTCGCGATCATGGGCCGCACGGTTTCCGCCACCCATACCGGCAACCGCCGACGGACCTCGCTCGACCAGCGTTTTTCCTCGCTTCGCGTTTTCGGCAACCCCTCGCCATTGTCGCCGACCAGATCGGGCGCAATGGCCCGAATGTCGTAGGTCAGATCCACATCCTCCGAAAACCGGCGAATGACCTGATAGGCTTTCGACAGCGATGTGCCGCCCTTGAACACCAGATGTTCGCCGAGCGGCGCGGTGTAGAGGGTCGCCAGCGCCCACACCACCCACACATCCTTTTCGAGAAGATGGGTGGGACGGCCCGAGCGGTCGGCCGCGACGCCCAGCGCATCACGCCGGTCCTCGGCTGAAAGCTTGAGAAAGACGTCAGCCATACGCCGCCTTTCCGACGCTCCGGGCGAGCCATGTCGGAAGCTGCGGCGCGGCGGCGACCAGTTCGCCGAACACGCCGGGCGGCATCTTGCGCTTCAACGTCTTGAGCGCGGCTTCCGCTTTTTCCGGGCCAAGCCAGGCCAGCGCCCGCACGACCTCCCCCGCGGGACGGCTGGCCAGCGCCAATTGCCAGCGCGGAGCGTGCCGCAATTCCACGACCTGTTTGCCGAGGTGCATCTTTCGGCTGCGCCCGGAGGTCAGATAGACCGAGCGAACGGGCACCTGCGTCGTCAAGCCAAGGGCGTTCGCCGCGGCTGCGCCGTTCGAGACGATGACCTCTCCTTTTTGGGTTGCAAGGGCCTCGACAGCCTGCTCGACCGAAGGCGTGCGCGTGCCGAAACGGCTGGCGATGGGGCGCAGATAGACGCCGCGACCGGCGCGGATGAGCTGCCCGCGCTCCGTCAAGCGCGACAACGCTTGATCCACGGCCGCCCGGTTCCCGAGGTGCAGCAGGCTCTTGGCGGACACAGGAGCGCCTTCGGGCAAGCCCGTCGCATGCGACAGAATCTGTTCGGTCAGCCGTGTCATCGTTTTTCTCCTGTTGGAAACATACGCGAGTTTCTGACAGTTTTCAAGGAAGCCCATGGGAACAGGCCGGATAAGGGGGAAAGCCTTCCCCCGCGGCCGAGCCAGGGTCTCTGCCTGCCCCTTCTGCGGAGAGATCCCCGCAACGCCCCCAATAGAGTGAGAGTGCGGACGGGTTTCCCGTGACGGGTTGAGGGCTGGAGAAGAGGTCTCCGGCGCCCGTCGCGGAGAACCGCGATGTTCAGGAAAACTCACAGCGCACGCGCCGGCTCAGGCCGGACAAGCCTCTATGACGACATCACCGGCAAGATCATTGCCGAGCTGGAAGCCGGCCGTGCGCCCTGGGTCCAGCCATGGGGGTCTGCCTCGACCAAGGCGCCGCTCGCCATGCCGAGGAACGCCGCGACCGGGCGGCACTATTCCGGCATCAACGTGCTGATCCTCTGGGGCGCTGTGATCCAGCATGGTTTCCCCGGCCAGAGCTGGCTCACCTTCCGCCAAGCCCTGTCGCTGGGCGGCAATGTCCGCAAGGGCGAGCACGGCACGACCGTCGTCTATGCCGACCGCTTCACGCCGGAAGACGAGAAGCGCCGCGCCCGCGAGACCGGCGAGGACGCCGCCGCGATCCCGTTCCTCAAGCGCTTCACCGTCTTCAACGCCGCGCAATGCGACGGCCTGCCGGAGGATGTCGCCGTTGTGGCACCACCGCCTCCGCCCGGCCTCATCGAGCCGCAGGTCGATGCCCTGATCCGAGCGACCGGCATCGACTTCCGCATCGGCGGCGATCGCGCCTTCTATGTGCCGGCACACGACTATGTGCAGGTGCCACCGCCGCAGGCCTATTTCGAACCGATCAACTGGCACCGCACGGCCCTGCACGAGCTGGGGCACGCCACCGGCCATGCCTCCCGGCTCGGCCGCGATCTGGCGGGCGGTTTCGGCACCAGGAAATACGCCTTCGAGGAGCTGGTGGCCGAAATCAACGCGGCCTTCTGCTGCGCATCGCTCGGCATCACGCCTACCGTCCGTCACGCCGACTATATCGGCACCTGGCTGGAGGTGCTGCGCGAGGACAATCGCGCCATCGTTCGCGCCGCCTCCCAGGCGAGCAAGGCGGCCGATTGGCTGCTCGGCTTCCTGCCGGACGCCGATCTCGGCTCCGACCTCGGTTCGGCCGACGACGAACGGCAGGCGGCGTAATCGACCTGACAACCGGAAAGGCGGGAAAGCGGGTTTCCGGCTTCACGTCTTTCCGCTTCCGTGGCGCTGCCCTCCTTAGAGTGAGAGGGCGGCGCTTCGCTTCGTGACGGGTTGGAGGTCGAGAGAGAGGCTCTCGGCGCCCGTCGCGGAGTAAAGTCCATGGCAACTGCCGTTCAGAAGATCACCCTGTCGTCGGCGCGCGACATCCCCTTCAACAAGCTGGTGCTGAGCCAGTCCAACGTCCGCCACGTCAAGGCCGGCGTCTCGATTGAGGAAATGGCCGAGTCCATCACCCGGCACGGCCTCATCCAGAGCCTGCATGTCCGCCCGGTCCTCGATGGCGATGGCAATGAGACCGGCATGTTCGAGGTACCCGCCGGCGGCCGCCGCTATCGCGCGCTCGAATTGCTGGTGAAGCAGAAGCGCCTGGGTAAGACCGCCATGGTCCCCTGCGTCGTGGGGGATGCTGCGAGCGACATCCTGATCGACGAGGTGTCGCTGGTCGAGAACATGGAACGCGCGCCGCTCCATCCGCTCGACCAGTTCCGCGCCTTCCAGGCCATGCGCGACAAGGGCATGACCGAGGAGGCCATCGCTGCCGCCTTCTTCGTCAGCGTCACCGTGGTAAAGCAGCGCTTGCGCCTCACGTCCGTCTCGCCAGCCCTGCTCGAGATCTATGCCGATGACGGCATGACGCTCGAACAGCTCATGGCCTTCACCGTCAGCCCCGACCATGCCCGTCAGGAGCAGGTCTGGGACGCGGTCAAGGATAGCTGGCAAAAGGAGCCCTACCAGATCCGTCGGATGCTGACCGAGACTGCGGTTCGCGCCTCCGACAAGCGGACCGTCTTCGTCGGTGTCGACGCCTACGAGGCCGCCGGCGGCATCATGCTGCGCGATCTGTTCCAGTCCGACGATGGCGGCTGGCTGCAAGACCCGGCCCTGCTCGACCGCATGGTGGCCGAGAAGCTGAAAACCGCAGCCGACCGGGTCGCCGAGGAAGGCTGGAAGTGGATCGAGGTCGCGGTGAGCTTCCCCTATGGCCACGTACATGGCCTTCGCGAACTCTCCGGCACCACGGTCGATCTGACCGACGAGGAACGCGCGACCCGCGAGGCGCTGCGCGAGGAATATGACCGGATCGAAGCGGAATATTCCGAAGCCGACGAACTGCCCGACGAGATCGATCAGCGCCTCGGTGAAATCGAACAGGCCCTGGAGGCCTTCGAGAACCGCCCGGTCAGCTACGATCGGACCGACATCGTAATCGCCGGCGCCTTCGTCAGCCTCGACGCCGACGGCTCACTGTCGATCGACCGCGGCTATGTCCGTGCCGAGGACGAGAGCCAGGCCGAGCCCGATGCCGAGGCGTCCGGCGGCGACCAGCCTGATACGCCGACCGTCCAGCGTGCGGTCATCACCATCGGCGGCAAGCCTGCCGAGCCCGAGGACGATGAGGAAGACGGCATCAAGCCGTTGCCTGAACGGCTCGTCATCGAGCTGACGGCCCATCGCACCCTGGCGCTGCGCAACGCGCTGGCGGAAAATCCGCACGTCGCCATGACGATGTTGCTGCACAAGCTCGTCAGCGACACCTTCCGCCATACCGCGCCGACCGGCTGCCTCGAAGCCAATGTTCGCCACATCTTCTTCTCGGCCCAGTCCGAGGAATTGAAGGAAAGCCCATCGGCGCAGGCGGTCAACGATCGCCACGAACGCTGGGGGGAGCACATCCCCGCTGACGATCAGGCGCTCTGGGACTGGCTGACCCATCTCGATGACGGCACGCGCATGGAGCTGCTGGCGCTTTGCATCAGCTACGGCGTCAACGCGCTGTTCGAGCGTCCGAACCCCTATTCCGGCTCGGGCGTCAGCCAGCACGGTCTCGACGTGCGTCTCGCGCAGGCCGATCGGCTCGCGCGAGCGACCGGGATGGACATGGTGGCCGCCGGCTGGAAGCCCACGGTTGGCAACTATCTCGGCCGTGTGACCAAGCCCCGCATTCTGGAGGCCGTCCGTGAGGGCGCCGGCGAGCGAGCCGCGCAACTCATCGACCACATGAAGAAAGGCGACATGGCCAAGGAAGCCGAGCGCCTTCTGGCGGAAACCAACTGGCTACCCGAACCGCTGCGCTTGGCGTCCCTCGATGGCGATCAGCCCGGCGCGGACGATCAGGCCGATGTTGGCGAAGACACCGCGTTGCCGGACTTCCTGACCGACGACGGCGAGGACGAAGACACCGCCGATGACGACGATGAGCTCCAGCACGCCGTCGCCGCTGAATAGCGCGGGTCGCGCGGGGCGGCTCCGTTCGCCCCGCGCATCCCACCCCAATCTGCCATCCGCCCGGTCCCGAGGTCGACAATCTGAACGGCTGTGCCGTGCGGGCCGGGCATTTTCATTTCAGGAGCCTGTCATGGCTGACTATTTCACCCACTTCTCGTGCCTGCTCGACGTAGGCACACCCGAAAACGCCGCCCGCGCGCTCGACCTCTACAACCGCCTGTCCGAGGTCGGCGCATCGGAGGAACCACCCTCCGAGGGCTTTCTCCTCTCGATCCAGCCCGAGCATGGCGGCACCCAGCTCTGGATGCGCGACGACATCACCGGCGATCCCGAGCGTCTGATCCAGTTCGTGAAGCACTGCGCCACGGAATTCGGTCTAACCGGCCGCTGGGGTTTCCAATATGCCTTATGCCGAATTCGGCATAAA
>NZ_VCBQ01000091.1:0-20795 GCF_006386455.1 Paracoccus sp. FO-3
CTTGGCATTCCGCCTTGGCATTCCGCCCTCCCTGCAAGCCGGACCGCTTGGGCAACCTGTACCGCTGCATAGCGGGTGCGAGGCCGCGCGGCCGGTCACATTCCCGCGGCAAGCTTGCGTTTCCAGATGCGCGGGCCCGACAGCCGCCGGGCTAAAGCGGCCCCAGCCGGCGTTCTTCTGAAAGCATGACATTGGCCTCGACCTGGCCCACGCCGGGCAGGGTCATGATGCGGCGGCGCAGGATGCGCTCGAAATCGGCGATATCGCGGGCATGGATGCGCAGGCGGTAGTCGAACTGCCCCAGCACATGCTGCACCACCTGCACCTCGGGGATCGCCGTCACTGCGCGCTCGAAATCCTCCAGGCTGACGCGGCCCTTGGCGGCCAGCCGGATGCCCAGGAACACGGTGACGCCGAAGCCCAGGGCGGGCTTGTCCACCACCACCCGGCGCCCGGCGACCACCCCCGCCTCGGTCAGCCGGCGGATGCGCCGCCAGGCCGCGGGCTGGGTCAGGCCCAGGGTCCGGCCGATCTCGGCCGCGCCGCGCGTCGCATCCTCGGCCAGAAGCCGCAGGATCGCCAGATCCGTCGCATCGGGGTGAAAACTCACAGCGGCAGCTCCTGCACGTCCTTGATGGTCGAGACCAGCATCAGCGCATCGCTGTCGGCCACATGCGGCAGGGTCAGGATGCTTTCGCGATAGAGCTGCTGCCAATGCGCCATGTCGCGGGCGATCACCGACAGCCGCAGATCGACCGAGCCCAGGAAGGTCTGGATCTCGGTCACTTCGGGCACGCGCCGGGCGGCGGCGATGAACTCGTCGAAGGCGCGGGGATGGGTCTTGTCCAGGGTAAAGCGCAGGCTGACCTGCACCTCGTAGCCAAGCCTGCGCCAGTCGATGCGGGCTTCGGTGGCGCAGATCACCCCCGCCTGGCGCAGCCGTTCCAGCCGGCGCCACAGGCTGGCCGGCGTGACCCCTGCCCGCTCGGCCAGCTCGGCGTTCGCGATGTCGGGATCGGCCAGAAGCTGGCGCAGGATGCGGCGGTCGGTCGCGTCGGGCATGAATTTTTCACCTTTATGGCATTCTTGGCATGATTGTCGCCAAAACTCCAGCATATCCGCGAAGATTGCACAGAACTGCCATCGGAACGCTGCTAGAACCCTCGCATCGAAACGAGGGAGATCCCGATGCGTGTCTATTACGATCGCGACTGCGATGTGAACCTGATCAAGGACAAGAAGATCGCCATGCTGGGCTATGGCAGCCAAGGCCATGCCCATGCGCTGAACCTGCGCGATTCCGGCGCCAAGAACCTGGTCGTCGCCCTGCGCGAGGGTTCCGCCTCGGCCAAGAAGGCCGAAGCCGAGGGGCTGAAGGTCATGGGCATCGCCGAGGCCGCCGCCTGGGCCGACCTGATCATGTTCACCATGCCCGACGAGCTGCAGGCCGAGACCTATCGCAAATACGTGCATGACAACCTGCGCGAAGGCGCGGCCATCGCCTTTGCCCACGGGCTGAACGTGCATTTCGGCCTGATCGAGCCCAAGCCCGGCGTGGACGTGATCATGATGGCGCCCAAGGGCCCCGGCCACACCGTGCGCGGCGAATATGTCAAGGGCGGCGGCGTGCCCTGCCTGGTCGCCGTGCATCAGGACGCCACCGGCAAGGCCATGGACATCGGCCTGAGCTATTGCTCGGCCATCGGCGGCGGCCGCTCGGGCATCATCGAGACGAACTTCCGCCAGGAATGCGAAACCGACCTGTTCGGCGAGCAGGCGGTGCTGTGCGGCGGCCTGGTCGAGCTGATCCGCATGGGCTTCGAAACCCTGGTCGAGGCCGGCTACGAGCCGGAAATGGCCTATTTCGAATGCCTGCACGAAGTGAAGCTGATCGTGGACCTGATCTACGAGGGCGGCATCGCCAACATGAACTATTCGATCTCGAACACCGCGGAATATGGCGAATACGTCTCGGGCCCGCGCGTGCTGCCCTATGAAGAGACCAAGGCGCGGATGAAGGCGGTGCTGACCGACATCCAGACCGGCAAGTTCGTGCGCGACTTCATGCAGGAGAACGCCGTGGGCCAGCCCTTCTTCAAGGCGACCCGCCGCATCAACGACGAACACCAGATCGAGAAGGTCGGCGAGAAGCTGCGCGGCATGATGCCCTGGATCTCCAAGGGCAAGATGGTGGACAAGGAGCGCAACTGAGCGCGATGCCATGGAAAGCCCCGCCCCGGCGGGGCTTTTCCATTTCGCGGGCGCAGAGGCGCGCGGCGGGAGCCGGCATATCGCGTCGGGCGAGCTTTCCCGATCGCGGAGGCCGCAGGCCACGCCGCCCTTGGCCGGGCATGTGCTAGCCCGGCAGGCCGGGCGTTTTCAGGGCAAGGAACATGCGGATCATCGACAGGCAGGCCGTGCGGGTCATTCTGCTGACGCCCGAGGACCGGGTGCTGCTGATGCGGGTCGATTACGGCGGCGGCGACTGGTGGATCACCCCCGGCGGCGGCACCGAGCCGGGCGAGACGCCGGAACAGACCCTGCGCCGCGAATTGGCCGAGGAGCTGGGCTTGGCCCTGCCCGCCCTGGGCCCGCTGGTCTGGCGGCGCCGCGTGACCATGACGCTGCACCGGCAGCGCTGGCGGCAGTCCGAGGACTATTTCCTGGTCGAGACCCCCGGCTTCACCCCGGCGATCCAGGACGCGCCCGAAGCCGCCACCATCCGCGAATTCCGCTGGTGGAGCCTGGCCGAGATGCGCCACACCTCCCAGCGCCTGGCCCCGGCCGGACTGGCGCGCATCGTGCTGGACTATCGCGAAAGCGGGCCGCCCGGCAGCCCGCCCGAGATAGAAATCATCGAGGATTGATCGCTAAGCAGCGAAAACATTGTCGAAAAACGCCAGTTCCAGCGTGACGGCGCGGCGGAAGAAGTCCCGCGCCTGCTCTGCGGCCTCGGGGCCCGCCCGGTCGAATTCGTCGCGCAGGAAGCCGACGAAATCGCGGAAGAAGGGATTGTCGTGCAGCGTGATCCATTCGGCATGGACGAAATTCGCCGGCAGCGGCTGGGTCGCGCGCATGGCCCAGTCGAGATAGAGCCCCTCGGCCACGTTCAGCACCGCCAGAACGGCGGGATAGGCGCGCGTCTCGGCCGCCTCGCGCATCAGCGCCTGGAAACCCGCGGTAGGGGCGCTGTCGGGAATGGCGGCGCGGTCCGCCTCGCCTACGCCAAGCGTGGCAAAGGCGCGCAGGAAATAGTCGTTCTCCTCGCCCGAGACCATGCCGGCGAAGCGGCCGAAGCGCAGCCGCGATTCGAAACGGTCGGCCGAGGCGATGGCGGCGCCCAGAAGCGTCAGGAAGGCGTCGAGGAAACGGTGGTCCTGCACCAGGTAGCGCGCCATCGCCGCATCCGCGATGCTGCCGTCGCAAACTTCGCGCACGAAGCGGTGGCCGACGGCGGCGGACCATTCCGTCGCGCATTCCCGGCGCAGGGTCTCAAAGAAACTTTCGGTCATCATGCCCTCATGGCTTGGGGGCGAGACCGTCGGTGCGGCGGCCTCGCGGTGAGGCCGGCAAAAGGCAGGTGCGTCATTCCCATTCCTCCGCCGGCATGATCCGGGTCAGGTTCAAAGGGTCACCGCGCCGCCCGTTGCAGGTCGCACCGGGCCAGCGGTTTCTCAGCCCCTTGCCGGGGCTCCCCTTGGTGGCGCCAAGGTTAGCGCGGATGGCCGCGGCTGTCACGCGCCGCCCACAGGATCGTGAGCCGGGAAATCCGGGAGCGGCCGGGCCCGAGGCGGCATTCCGTCTTGCAGCCGGGGGCCAGATGTTATCTCGTTGCGACAGGGCGGGCGCGCGAGCCGCCCGCAGTCAGGACCGGGAACCATGACGACAGGCGAAATGCCGAAACCCACGACCAAGACCGAGCCGAACCCCGCCGCCGCCGCCCTGCAGCAAAGCCCGAAACAGGTCGGTCTGCGCCTGCACCGGCCGCCCCTGCTGACCAATATCTCGGCCGCGCGCTGGCTGCTGCTGGCCATCGTGGCGGCCTCGATCTACTTCTTCCACGGCTTCCTGGTGCCGGTGCTGGCGGCCATGGTGATCGCGCTGGCCAGCTGGCCCCTGCGCGAGCGCGCGGCCCACCAGCTGAACCTGGGCCGCACCGGCGCGGCCACGCTGCTGGTGCTGGTGCTGGTCTGCTTCCTGCTGATCCCCATCGCCATGGCGCTGATCTATGCCTTCCGCGAGCTGCGCGACTGGATCAACTGGGCGATCGTGGTCAACAGCTCGGGCGCGCCGACGCCGGGCTGGATGGTCGAGCTGCCGCAGGTCGGCGACTGGCTGGACGAGAACTGGCAGACCTATGTCGGCCGCCCCGGCGGCATCAGCGAGATCGTGCAGCTGGTCAGCGGCTCGAACATCGGCGCGATCTATCGCGGTGCGGTGACGGCGGGCACGCTGGCCTTCCATCTGGCGCTGACGCTGCTGTTCATGCTGATCACGCTGTTCGTGCTTTACCGCGACGGCGACAGGATCGTGGCGCAGATCGACCAGGTCGGCCGCCGCATCCTGCCCGACCGCTGGAGCCGGCTGTCGCGCGTGGTGCCCGCCACCATCAGCTCGACCGTGACCGGCATGACGCTGATCGCCATCGGCGAAGGGGTGATCCTGGGCATCGCCTATTGGCTGGCCGGCGTGCCCTCGCCGGTGACATTCGGCGTCATCACCGGCTTCATGGCGCTGATCCCCGGCGGCGCGCCGCTGTCCTTCACCCTGGTCTCGGCCTATCTGGTGGCCAGCGGCACGCCCTTTGCCGGGGCGGCGCTGTTCATCTGGGGCACCTGCGAGCTGTTCGTGGTGGACAAGACCATCCGCCCGGTCCTGGTCGGCGGTCCGGTCAAGCTGCCCTTCCTGCCGACCTTTTTCGGGTTGATCGGCGGGGTCAAGACCATGGGCATCGTCGGGCTGTTCGTCGGTCCGGTGCTGATGGCGCTGCTGGTCTCGATCTGGCGGGAATGGCAGCGCGAACTGTCGGAAGAGGAACAGCGGCAGGACAGCAAGCTCATCGGCCTGGAATGACCGCCGGCCCCCGGCATGAAAAAGGCGGGACGCAAGCCGCGTCCCGCCTTTCCATTTGCGCTGTTCGTCCCGCGGATCAGTCGGCCGGGGCCGGCGTCGGGGCGGGCGGCACCACCGGCTCTTCCTGCGGCGGGCTGGCCAGCGATTCCGGCAGCGGCGTCAGCGTCACCCCGGCGCTGGAGCCCAGGGGCTGGCCGGTGCGGTCGGTTTCGGCCGGCGCCGGGGTCTCGCCCGGTTGCAGCGCGCCTTCGGTCTGCGGCTCCTCCTCCGACTCGGGCTCGGTGGCGGCGGGCGGCGGCACCGGCACCGGATTGGCCCGGTCCGCGCCGTCATTGCGCAGGTAGTCGAAGAACTCGCCCTGGGGCTGGATCACCAGCGAGCTGTTCTCGCCCTTCAGCGCCCGCTCATAGGAGGTCATCGAGCGGGTGAAGGCAAAGAACTCGGGATCGCGGCCGAAAGCGTCGGCATAGATGGCGTTGCGGCGGGCATCCGCCTCGCCGCGCACCACCTCGGCCCGCTTGCGCGCTTCCGAGGTCAGCTCGACCACGGTGCGGTCGGCGGCGGCGCGGACGCGCTGCGCGGCCTCGCCACCGCGGGCGATCTCGTCGGCGGCTTCGCGCTCGCGCTCGGCGCGCATCCGGGCATAGGTCGCGGTCAGGTTCTGCTCGGGCAGGTCGGTGCGGGTCAGGCGCACGTCGATGACGCGGATGCCCAGGTCGCGGGCGTCGTCGCGGGCCAGGTCGCGGATGCGGTTCATCAGCGGCGTGCGGTCGTCCGACAGCACCGTGGTCGAGGGCACCGAGCCCAGCACCTGCCGGATCGCATTGGTCACGATCGGCTCAAGCCGGCGCTGCGCGAATTCGATGCCGCCCGAGCCCACCGCGCGGCGGAACTGCACCACGTCGGTGATCTGCCAGCGCGCGAAGGCATCGACCACCAGGCGGCGGTCGTCCAGCGGCGTGACCTCCATCGGCGGGGTCGGCAGGCCCAGGATGCGGGCATCATATTTCACCACGTTGTCGAGGAAGGGCACCTTGATGCCCAGGCCCGGCTCCTCGCGCACCTCGACCACCTCGCCGAAGCGCAGGACAAGCGCCTTTTCGCGCACGTCGACGATATAGAGCGCGGCGATGACCAGGACCGCCACCACGACCAGGAAGGGCAGCGCCAGAAGCGAGATTGCACGGTTCATCACTGGTTCCCCCCGCCGGTATTGGTGTTGCCGGAGCCCGAGGCCCCGCTGCGCAGCTGATCCAGCGGCAGATAGGGCACCACGCCCTGCCCGGCCTCGCCATCGAGGATGACCTTGTTCACCCCGCCCAGAACCTTCTCCATGGTTTCCAGATACATCCGGCGGCGCGTGACCTCCGGCGCCTTGACATATTCGTCATAGACCGAGTTGAAGCGCGCGGCCTCGCCCTCGGCGTTGTTCACCGCCTCGGCGCGATAGGCCTCGGCGCGTTCGATCACGGCGGCGGCCTCGCCTCGGGCGCTGGCCAGCACGCGGTTGGCATAGGCGTCGGCCTCTTTCTCCAGCCGGTCGCGTTCCTGCTGGGCGGCCTGCACCTCGCGGAAGCTGTCGATCACCTCGCGCGGCGGGTCGGCGCGGTCCAGGTTGACGCGCAGCACGTTGATCCCGGCCTCGTAGTCGTTCAGCGTGTTCTGCACCGCCAGCTTCAGGTCGTCGGCGATGGCGCCGCGGTCGCGGTTCAGGATCGGCGCCAGTTCCGAACGCGCCACGATGTCGCGCATGGCGGATTCCGAGACGGCGCGGATGGTGTCGTCGGGATCGGCCAGGTTGAACAGGAATTTCTCGGGGTCCGAGATGTTCCAGACCACCTGATAGGCCATGTCCACGATGTTCTGGTCGCGGGTCAGCATCAGCCCCGAATCCATCGGCCCGGCGCGGCCGGTGCCGATCTCCGTGGTCCGCTCGCCCGAGACCTGCACCACCTCGGCGGTGACGACGGGCCAGGGCGCGAAGTTCAGGCCCGGCTCGCCGGTGCCCACGGGCTTGCCGAACAGCAGCTCGACCGCGCGTTCCTCGGGCTTGACGGTGTAGAAGCTGGAAAAGGCCCAGACCGCCAGCACGGCCAGCGCCGCGATGCCCCAGGTGCCGCGGCTCATCTGGAATTGCGGGCCCTGCGGCCGGCGCGGGCCGCCGCCGCGGTTGCCACCGCCGCCGCCCTTGCCGCCCATCAGCACCCGCAGCCGGTCCTGGCCCTTGCGCACCAGTTCCTCGATCTCGGGGATCTGGTCGCCGCGGCGCGGACCCTGCGGCCGGTCGTCCCTGCCGCCGCCCGGACTGCCCCAGGGGGGCTGGCCGCCCCCTTGCGGCGGCTGCTTGCCGCCCTTGCCGTCATCTCCGCCGCCGCCCCAGGGGCCTTGTCCTGCCATACCTCTCGTGCCTCGCTTGATGTCTGTCTGGTTGAAACTGGTGCCTTCGGCCGGAAAATCAAGCCGATGCGGCGGGTTTGTCCATTTTTGCCGCCCCCACGCGGCGCGAAGGCTTGCGCATGGTCACAAGCTCTTCCGCCAGCGTCGGATGCACGGCGATGGCGGCGTCGAAATCGGCCTTGGTCGCGCCCATGCCCAGCGGAATCGCGATCATCTGGATCATCTCGCCCGCCTCGGGGCCGAAGATGTGGCAGCCCAGCACCTTGTCGGTCTCGCCGTCTACCACCAGCTTCATCACCGCCCGCGCATCCGAGCCGGCGAAAAGCGAGCGCATGGGCCTGAAGCTGGCGACATAGATGTCGGCGGGACCGCAGGCCTCGGCCTCTTCCTCGGTCAGGCCGATGGTCGCCACCTCATGCGGGCGGGTATAGACGGCGCTGGCCACCAGCCGGTGGTCGACCTTGCGCGGCCGGGCGCCGAAGACCGTGTCGGCAAAGCTGTGCCCTTCGCGGATCGCGACCGGGGTCAGGTTCACCCGGTCGGTCACGTCGCCCACGGCATAGATCGACGGCACCGAGCTTTGCGACCATTCGTCCACCGCGATCTCGCCCCTGCGGCCCAGCCGGACGCCGGCCTCCTCGAGCCCCAGCCCCTTGGTATAGGGCGCGCGGCCGGTGGCGAACATCACCGCGTCGAAGATCTCGCTGCCGCCGTCCTCGAAGGTGACGCGGACGCCCGCCCCCTCGCGGTCCAGCCGCGCCGGGTTGGTGCCCAGCCGCACGTCGACGCCGATGGCGCGCAGCTGCTCGGTGGCATGGCGGCGCATCTCGGCGTCGAAGCCGCGCAGCACCGCATCGCCGCGATAGGCCAGCACGGTGGCGCTGCCCAGGCCCTGCAGGATGGTGGCGAATTCGCAGGCGATGAAGCCGCCGCCCACCACCAGCACCCGGCCCGGCAGCCTGTCGAGCGTGAACAGGTCGTCCGAGATCAGCCCCAGTTCCTTGCCCGGAATGTCGGGGCGCTGCGGCCGGCCGCCGACCGCGATCAGGATATGCTTGGCGCTCAGGCGCTGGCCGTCGGCCAGCTCGACCGTATGCGCGTCGTGCAGCCGGGCGCGCTGCATGTGGACCTCGACCCCGGCATTCACCAGCCCCGAGGTATAGGCGCCCTCGAGCCGGTCGAGTTCGCGCAGGAGCTTGCCGTGGAACTCGGCCCAGTCGAAGCGGCCCTCGCCCGCGCCCTGCCAGCCGTAGCCGCGCGATTCGGCCGCCGCGGCGCCGGCTTGCGAGGCGAAGATCATCAGCTTCTTGGGGACGCAGCCGCGGATGACGCAGGTGCCGCCCATGCGGCTTTCCTCGGCCAGGCCGACGCGGGCGCCGTATTCGCTGGCCGCGATCCGCGCCGCGCGCACCCCGCCCGAGCCGCCGCCGATGACGAAAAGGTCGTAGTCGAATTTCATGCCATGTCCTCGCGCCGCAACTCCACCACCGACCCGTCCGGGCAGCCGATGATCGCCAGCTCGCAGATATTCAGGAACAGCCCGTGTTCAACCACCCCGGCGATCGCGGACAGCTCGGCCGCCAGCGCCTCGGCATCGGGGATCGATTCCAGCGCCAGGTCCAGCACCAGGTTGCCCTCGTCGGTGCGCAGGGGCGCATCGGCCCGCTTGCGCAGCAGGATCGGGCGCTGGGTCAGCTCCAGCCGGTCCAGCGCGCGCTGGATCAGCGTCCTGGTCGCCTGCCAGCCAAAGGGAATCACCTCGACCGGCAGGTGAAAGGCGCCCAGCCGGTCCACCACCTTGCCCTGGTCGGCGATGACCACCATGCGGTCCGAGGCGGTGGCGACGATCTTTTCGCGCAGATGCGCCGCGCCGCCGCCCTTGATCAGGTTCAGGTCCGGGTCCACCTCGTCGGCGCCGTCGATGGTCAGGTCCAGCCAGCCGATGGCGTCCAGGTCCTCGACCGTCAGCCCCAGCGCGGTCGCCAGCTCCGCCGTCGCCTTCGAGGTCGCGGCGCAGCGCAGCGCAAAGCCTTCCTCCTGCACCCGCTGCGCCAGGCGGCGCACGAAGATCGCCGCGGTCGAGCCGGTCCCCAGCCCCAGCCGCATCCCCGGCTCGACCAGCGCCACCGCGGCGCGGGCGGCGGCATCCTTGGAAAGATCGGTGACGGCGGGATCGGTCATGACGGGAATCCTTGGCTGAATGGCAGGCGGCACATGGCCGTCCTTATAAGCACAAGCCGCGCCATGGGCCACTACCGGCTGCGTCTTTTGGCCGCGACGAAACGCCTGACCGGCGGCGATTGCCTCGGGGCGGCGGCTGACCTACATCTGGCGGCCATGACGATACCCGCCACATATGCCGCCATCATCACCGCCGCGGGCCGCGGCACCCGCGCAGGCGAGGGCCTGCCCAAGCAATGGCGCGGCCTGGCCGGGCAAAGCGTGCTCGAGCGCAGCATCGCCGCCTTTTCCGGCTTCCCGCGCATCGTGGTGACGCTCGCGCCCGAGGACATGGCGCGCGGCCTCGCCGAGCTTGCCGGCCCGGTGGTGCTGGTCGCCGGCGGCGCGACGCGCAGCGACAGCGTGCGCGCGGCGCTGGAAAGCCTGGAAGGCAGCGGCGTGACCCATGTGCTGATCCATGACGGCGCCCGCCCGCTGGTGTCGCCCGGCGTGATCGACGGCGTGGTCGCGGCGCTTGCCGCCGGCGCGCCCGCCGCCGCCCCCGCCCTGCCCGTCACCGATGCGCTGTGGCGGGCCGCGGANCCAGCCGCGAGGGGCTGTTTCGCGCCCAGACCCCGCAGGGCTTTGCGCTGGACGCCATCCTGGCCGCGCATCGCGCCCATCCCGAGGGCGCGGCGGACGACGTGGAGCTGGCGATCCGCGCCGGCCTGCCCGTCACCGTGACGCCGGGGGACGAGGACAACCTGAAACTGACCTGGCCCGAGGATTTCGCGCGGGCCGAGCGTATCCTGGGGGACGCGATGGACATCCGGCTTGGCAATGGTTTCGACGTGCATGCCTTCACCACAGGCGACCATGTCTGGCTGTGCGGGGTGAAGATCCCGCATGACAAGGCGCTGCTGGGCCATTCCGACGCCGACGTGGGGATGCACGCGCTGACCGACGCGATCTATGGCGCCTTGGCGCAGGGCGACATCGGCCGGCATTTCCCGCCCTCGGACCCGCAATGGAAGGGCGCGGAAAGCCATATCTTCCTGCGCCATGCCGCGATGCTGGCGCGGCAGATGGGCTATGAGATCTCGAACGCCGACGTGACGCTGATCTGCGAGCGGCCCAAGGTCGGGCCCCATGCCGGCGCCATGGCGCTGCGGCTGTCCGAGATCGTCGGGGTCGAGCCCGACCGGGTCAGCGTCAAGGCCACCACCTCGGAACGGCTGGGCTTCACCGGGCGCGAGGAAGGCATCGCCGCCATTGCCACCGTCACTTTGGTCAAGGGGTAATCATGGACAAGTTGATCGCGACATTCTTCGGCATCGGCCACCTGCGGCCGGCGCCCGGCACCTGGGGCTCGGCCGCCGCGGTGGTGCTGGGGGTCGCGGCCTATGAATGGCTGCACCCGATGCTGGTGCCGGCGGGTTTCGTGCTGGCGACCGTGCTGGGCTTCTGGGCGGTGCCGCGCGTACTGGCGCAAAGCGCCGACGGCGACCCGTCCTGGGTCGTCATCGACGAGGTGGCGGGGCAATGGCTGGCCATGAGCTTCACCGTGATCCCGCTGGCGCAGAAGGGTGTCTCGATCCTGGCGGCCTGGCCGGGCTTCGTCGCGCCATTCCTGCTGTTTCGGCTGTTCGACATCTGGAAACCCTGGCTGGTCGGGCGCGCGGACCGGCGCGGCGGCACGCTGGGCGTGATGGCGGACGACCTGTGGGCGGGGCTGTTCGCCGGCGTGGTCTCGGTCATCCTGGCCGGGCTTTACCATGCCGTGCTGGAGCCGATGCTGTGACCGACCCGGCCGAAGTCCTGGACCTGGCGCGCAGGCGCGGGGTGATGATCGCCACCGCCGAAAGCTGCACCGGCGGGCTGATCGCCGGGCGGCTGACCGACGTGCCGGGCTCGTCGGACGCGGTGGACCGGGGCTTTGTCACCTATTCCAACGCCGCCAAGGTCGAGATGCTGGGCATCCACCCCGAGACGCTGGAGGCCCACGGCGCGGTCAGCGAGGAAATCGCGGCCGAGATGGCCTCGGGCGCGCTGGCCCGTTCGCAGGCCGGCGTCGCTGTCGCCGTCACCGGCATCGCCGGCCCCGGCGGGTCCGAGCACAAGCCCGAGGGCCGGGTCTGCTTCGGCATCGCCGATGCCGGCGGCGTCAGCACCGAGACGGTGGATTTCGGCCCCCGCGGCCGCGCCGCGGTGCGCGCCGCCACCGTGGACCACGCGCTGGCTTTGCTGAAGGCCGCGCTGACCTAGGGGCGCGGCAATGCGGGGGCGAATGCCGGACGGTACACCCACACAGCAAGATCAGGTCGCGCCCGCCGGGCTGCCCAAGGCCAAGGCGACGCCACCCCCCGCCGGGCGGCGTCAGGCCAGGGCCTGCAAGGCGCCGGTCACGTCCTCGAGCCGCGTGTCCCAGCCGCAGACCAGCCGGACGCCGACCGGCTCGTCTTCCCCGGCCTTCTGGCTGTGCGGCCAGAGGTGATAGCAAAGGCCGCCGGCGCAGGCGCGGCGATGCAGATCGGCCGGGATGGTGGCAAAGACCGCATTCGATTCGACGCGCTGGTCGATGCGCACGCCGGGCAGCCGCGCCAGACCCAGCGCCAGCTCATGCGCCATGGCATTGGCGTGGCGCGCCAGTTGCAGCCACAGGTCGCCCTCGAGCCAGGCCAGCACCTGCGCCGCCAGATAGCGATGCTTCGAGACCAGCGCCCCGGCCCGCTTGCGGCGGAACTCGAACTCCTCGGATTTCGCGGGGTCGAAGATCAGCACCGCCTCGACCCCCATGCAGCCGTCCTTGGTGCCGCCCAGCGACAGGATGTCCACGCCCGCCCGCCAGGTCAGGTCGGCCGGCGCCACGTCCAGCCCGGCCAGCGCATTGGCAAAGCGCGCCCCGTCCATATGCAGCCCCAGCCCGGCATCGCGGGCGACGGCGGCAAGGGCATCGACCTCGTCCGGGGTGTAGACCGTGCCCCATTCGGTCGCGTTGGTCAGGGTCAGCGCGGCGTTCCGCCCGGCATGGACCGAATCGCGGCCATGGACCACCAGCGCTTCGGCCAGCGCCTCGGGGGTGATCTTGCCGCCGGCGCCGGGCACCGGGACAAGCTTGGCGCCGCCGGTCATGAACTCGGGCGCGCCGGTCTCGCTGGTCTGCACATGGGCGTCGGCATGGCAGAAGACCTTGCCCCAGCCCGGCGCCAGCAGCGACACGGACAGCGCATTGGCCGCGGTGCCCGAGGCCACGAAATGCACCGCCGCCTCGGGCGCGTCGAACAGTTCGCGCAGGCGGTCCTGGGCGGCGCGGGTGATGCTGTCCTGGCCGTAGGAGGGCACATGGCCCTCGTTCGCGGCGGCAAGCGCGGCCATGATGCGGGGATGCACGCCGCCCGCATTGTCCGAGGCGAAATTCATGAAAGATCCTCGATGATATGCTCGTCCCAGTCGTCCTCGGTCACGGAAAGCTCGCTGACGGTCCAGCCGCGCACCGAGGCGCCGGCGCGATGCACCGATTCGCGATCGCCCGAGATCAGATAGTGCCAGTCGTAAAGCGGCTTGCCCTCGGCGCGCAACCTGTAGGCGCAGGTCGAGGGCAGCCACCAGGCGATCTCCTTGAGCTTTTTGGGCGTCAGGACGACGCAATCGGGAACGAAATCATGGCGGTTGGCATAGCTGGAACATTGGCAGGTCTCGCCGTCCAGCAGCCGGCAGGCGACGCGGGTAAAGGCCAGCTCGCCCGTATCCTCATATTCGATCTTGTTGAGGCAGCACTTGCCGCAGCCGTCGCAAAGCGCCTCCCATTCCTCCTTGTCGAGGCGCGCCAGCGGCAGTTCCCAGAACCGTTCGCGCATCAGCGGGTCGCCAGGATCTCGCGCGCCTGGGCACTGTCGCGGTCCATCTGCGCGACCAGCGCGTCGAGCGTGTCGAACTTGGCCTCGGGGCGCAGATATTCGACCAGGGCGACCGACAGGTGCTGGCCATAGAGGTCGGCGGCGAAATCGAAGACATGCACTTCCAGGTTGGGCCGGTTCTCGCCGAACATCGGCCGCACGCCAAGGCTGGCCACGCCCTTGTAGCTGCCGCGGTCCGGCCCGGTCAGCACGTCGACCAGCACGGCATAGATGCCGAGCGCCGGCAGGTGCAGCCCCTCGACCGCCATGTTCGCGGTCGGATAGCCCAGGTCGCGGCCGCGCTTGTCGCCATGCAGCACTTCGCCGTCGATGCGGTGCCAATGGCCCAGCATGCGCTCGACGTCGCGGGTGCGGCCCTCGGTCAGCGCCTGGCGGATCGCGGTCGAGCTGTATTGCACCGCGCCATCGCCGATCAGCGGTGCCACGGTGACGCCGAAGCCCATCTCGCGGCCCAGCCGGGCCAGGGTCTGCGCATCGCCCGACCGCTTGCGGCCGAAGCAGAAGTCGGAGCCGACGGTGACATGGCGCACGCCCAGCCCCTCGACCAGCACCTCGCGCGCGAAGGCCTCGGGCGCAAGCCCGGCCAGCACCGCGTCGAAGGGCAGTTGGTAAAGATGGTCCACCCCCAGCCGCGCCAGCCGGTTCGCCCGCGATTCCACGTTCATCAGCCGGAAAGGCGGCGCGTCTGGGGCGAAGAACTCGCGCGGATGCGGCTCGAAGGTGATGACGCCGAGCGCCGCGTCGCAGGCGGCGCGCGCCGCGTCGATCACCGAGCGATGGCCCAGGTGGACGCCGTCGAAATTGCCCATGGCGACGGTGGCCCCGCGGGCATCGAGCGGCAGAGCTTTCCAGTCGTGATGGATGCGCAATCGGGCCCCCGGTGGGCCGGCGGCCGGCCCTGTCAGTCGAATTTGCGGCTTGGCGCCAGAACGACCGCCTCGCCTTTCAGGACGACCGTATCGCCGACGAGGCAGCGGGTTGCAAGGGTCACGCGGCGCTTTGCGTGGTCGATCGCCTCGACCGTGACCTCGGCGCGCACCATGTCGCCGGGCCGGACGGGGGCCATGAATTTCAATGTCTGGCCCAGGTAGACCGTGCCATGGCCGGGCAGCTGCTCGCCGATCACGGCCGAGATCAGCCCGGCGGTCAGCATGCCATGGGCGATGCGCCCCTCGAAGATGGTGTCCTGCGCATAGGCCTCGTCCAGATGCACCGGATTACGGTCGGTCGAGACCTGGGCGAACATCTCGATATCCTCGTCGGTCACTACCTTCTGCAGGTAGCGCATCATCCCGACCTCGAGATCCTCGATGACGATCGTGCCGCGCGGAAGGTTGTCCAGCATCATTCAATGCTCCCGATGAGTGGCTTCATGCTGCATAGCAGCAAAAGCATGGGCGCGCAACAAAATAACACGGGCACCATCCGAAAGGACGGATTGTTACCGAACCGTTCAGCGCAGCCGGCCGATGGCATAGGCCGGGTTCTGCGACCGCAGCGCCAGCCATTCCCCAAGCTGGGCCGGGTCGGGGTTTTCCACATCCGCGCCGAACTGGTCGAAGGCAAGGCCGCCGGTGATGAACAGCGCGTCCAGCCCCTCGCCCGTCGCGCCGGCGATATCAGTGGCGATGCCGTCGCCGATGGCCAGGATGCGGGCATCCTCGCCCAGCCCCAGCCGGCGGCGGGCAAGGTCATAGATCGGCGGATGCGGCTTGCCGAAATACAGCGAGGTGCCGCCCAGATCCTCGTAAAGCTCGGCCAGGGCGCCGGCGCAGTAAAGCCGCTTCTCGCCCAGGTCCACCACCACGTCCGGGTTGGCGCAAAGCAGCTTGAGCCCGCGTTCGCGCGCCAGCATCAGCCGGGCGCGGTAATCCTCGGGCACCTCGACCAGGTCGTCGAAAAGCCCGCAGCAGACGATGCCCTCGGCCTCGTCCAGCGCGACGCGGGAAATGGCCGGGGCATCGCGCCATTCCTCGGGGATGTCGGTGAAGAAGCCCTCGTCCTTGGGCTGGGCGATGGCCCAGACCCGGCGGCCGACGGCGCCGGCGAACATCGCGTCCTGCGCCGCATCGCCCGAGCTGACGATGGCGTCCCAGGCGTCGCGCGGCACGCCCATGGCGTCCAGCTGCGCCGCCACATAGCGGCGCGGGCGCGGCGCATTGGTCAGCAGCACCACCCGCCCGCCGCCGGCGCGAAAGCCCTGCAAGGCGGCGACCGCGGCCGGGAAGGCCGCGACGCCATTGTGCAGGCAGCCCCAGAGATCGCAGAACAGGACGTCGTAATTCGGTGCGATCTCGTCAAGCGAGCGGATGATCTGCGTCATGGAACTGCCCTTCGGTCAGACGGCCAGGGCCGGGATGATCTGCTTCTTGCGCGACATGACGCCGGGCAGCACCACGCTGTCGCCCGAAACCGTGGCGTTGAAGCTTTTCTCGGCGACCTGACGGACGAAATCGTTCGGCACCAGCAAGGTCGCTTCCTCGTTCAGGATGTCGACGATGAACAGCAGCACCTCGTCGGCGCCATCGGCGGCCGCAACGGCGGGCATGGCGGCCATCAGCGCCGCCTTGCGGTCCAGCAGCACCTGCGGCGCGGTCGTCTCCAGCACCGAGACGCGCAGCTGCTTGCCGCCCAGCTCGTATTCCTTGCTGTCCATACGCAGCAGGGCTTCCTCGGTAAAGGCCGACACGTCCGACTTGGCCGCGAACATCTCGGCCGCGTATTCGGGGATCGAGACGCCCAGATCCTTTGCCAGCTTCTCGGCCACGAAACGGTCGTGGGGCGTGGTGGTCGGGCTGCGGAACTCCAGCGTGTCCGACAGGATGCAGGTCAGCATCGCGCCCTTGATGGCGCGGGGCGCGCGGGCCAGATCCTCGTCGCCGATCAGGTCGTGCATGATCGTCGCGGTGCAGGCCAGCGGGCGGATGGTGATGTTGATCGGCAGGCGCGTGCGGATGCCGCCGGCCAGCAGGTGGTGGTCGATGATCTCGATCACATCGGCCTCGGCCAGCGAATCGGGCAGCTCGGCGGGGTTGTTGGTGTCCACCACCACGCATTGCTCGCCCGGCGCCACGTCGGCGATGATCTGGGGCTGGTCGAGGCCCCATTTCGCCAGCATCCAGGCGGCCTCGGTGTTCGGCTCGCCCTGAAGCACGGCCTGCGCGGGGGTCTTGCGCACCTCGGACAGATACCAGGCCCAGATGATGGGCGAGCCGGTCGAATCGGTGTCGGGGGCCTTGTGGCCGAAAACCTTGATCATGGGGATCCCCTGAAGCTTGGGCGGAAAATTCGCCGGGGTTATAGGGGCGCGGCCCGGCAATGTCTATCAACCCGGCGAGACGGCCGCATTCACCGCCAGCGCCAGCAGCACGGTGTTGTAGAAGAACGAGAAGGCCGAATGGAACAGCGTCACCCGCCGCATCCGCGTGCTCAGCGCCGTCACGTCCGCGGTCTGCGCCGCCATGCCCAGCGTGAAGCTGTAATAGAGGAAATCCCAGATCCCCGCATCCGCGTCCGGGGCCAGGCCCGGAAAGCCCAGGCCCCGCGCCTCGGTCCCGTCCGGGCCGGGCGCATACCACAGGCTGGCATAGTGGAAGGCCATGACGGTATGGATCATCGCCCAGCCCAGCGGCACCGAGGCCAGCGCCAGCACCGGGCGCAGCGCGATCCCGGCATGGGGGTCGCGGATCGTCAGCAGGATGGCGGCCAGGCTGATCGCCACCGCGCCGACGGCCAGCGGCACGATCAGGATCATCCCCTCGTCGTCGCGGTCGGCCTGGCCGCGCAGATCCTGCGCGCTGATGCCCCGCATCAGAAGCCCGGTCAGCAGCAGGTAGCCGGTGCAGAACAGCACGGAAAAGACCAGCAGCCGGTCCACCGGCTGCATGCGGTAAAGCGCCAGCCCCGCGGCAAGGCCAAGCGCAAAGCTCAGCAGGAAGCGCAGGTGCCTGCGCAGGTCTTGCAGCATCAGACCGGGGTCTGCTGGTGCTGCAGGATGCGCCAGTCGCCGGCGCGGCGGATCCAGGTCGTGGTGCAGAGCGCGCGATAGGTCTCGGCCCCGGCGCGGCGCGCGGTGGCGCGATAGGCCAGCACGCAAACCTCGTCGGTCTCGATGCTGGCGCGGTCGGCCATGGTCACTTCCTGCCAGCGCGGGGCGGATTGCAGCGCGGCGATCACCGCGGCGCGGTTCATGATGCCCCTGGGCTGAAAGGCCATCAGGCAGGAGCCGTCAAGCTTGCGCGCCGCCTCGGCCACCCCGGCCAGCCAGAATTCGCGTTCCTCGCGCCAAAGCTCATCCGCCATCGCCCGTCCCCTCCTCCAGCATGATCGGGCTGATGCTCCAGCCCCTTTCCTCCAGCAGCCGCAGCACGCCATGCTCTCCCGGCAGGTGCAGCGCGCCAAAGCCGATCACCACGCCCTTGCCCTGCCCGGCCGCCTCGGCCGCCGCCTGCTCAATCGGTTCGATCCAGCTTTCGTTCCGCCGGTCCATCAGCTTTTCCTGCGCCAGCCGCATCTGCTCGTCGACCGCGGCCCGGCTCAGGCCGGAATGGTCATAGGCGTCGAAACGGCCGAACTCCCAGATCAGCCAGCTGTCGCCGGCGAAATAGGTATCGGCCAGCGTCACCGCGTAATCGTCGGCATATTCGGCGGCGGGCATGGCGGCGCGGATCATGTCCTCTTCTTCCCTGGGGGTCATGTCCGCGAACAGGGTCAGGACCGTGTCCCAGGGCTCCAGCGCGCGAACCGGCACCCCGGCGGCCTGGGCGCGTTCCACCAGCAGGTGATCGAGCCCGCCGGGATCGCCCCTTTCCTCGATCAGCCGCATCATGCAGGGCGAGACCCCCAGCATGACCGCCACATACCAGGGCCGCAGCCGGCTGGCGATCACCGCCGGCAGGCCCCGCGCCTCCAGCGCGGCCGCAAGCGATTTCCACTCGGCATCGGTGAAGCGCTCGGGCAGGGTCGGCCCCTCGGGGTCGACCAGCAGGGACGGGTCCGCGGCCATGGCCTGGGTCAGCCGCGCCTCTTCCTCGGGGCCGGCCTCGACCATCAGCAGGGCGGCTTCGTCGAGCTCGGGGCCGAAGCGGTCCATGGCGAGGCCGTGGCGCGGATCGGCGAAGTGATAGGTGCCCAGCAGCGTCACCCGCCGCTCGCCCTTTTCGGCCCGCCAGAACAGGCCCTGGCGATAGGGCACGCCCTCGGCGGCCGCGTGCAGTTCGGCCAGCCGCGCGGGCGGCATGCGCTCGAACAGGTTCTGGCCCACGCAATCCTGCGCCGCCGCCGGCAAGGCCAGGGTCGCGGCGGCGAAAAGGGCGGTCAGGATCGGCTTGAGGCGCATGGGATCGGTTCCGGCATCGAGGATGGCGGCAGCATGGCACGGGCGCGCGCAGGGCGCCAGCCTAGCGCGGCAGGGGCAGCTCCTGCGGCGGGGGCGCCCCGGCCGCGACGGCGCGCCAGATGCGCTCGACCTGCGCGGCCTTGGCGGCCCAGGTGAAATCGCGCATGACGCGGGCCTGCCCCGCCGCCGCCATCGCGGGCAGCACCGCCGGATCGGCGGCGATGGCCTCCAGCCGCGCCCGCAGCCCCGCCACCAGATCGGCGCGGCGGCCCATCGGAATGCGGAAACCCGTCGCGTCGTCGACCAGCTCGCCCGGTCCCGCGTAATCGGCGATCACCGGCACCACGCCAAGCGCCATCGCCTCCAGCACCACGCCGCCGCCGAACTCGCGCACCGAGGGGAACACCAGAAGCTGCGCCTGCGCCGCGACGCCCTGCACCTCGGCATGCGGCAGCCAGCCGTGGAAACGCACTGCCTGCCCCACCGCTTCGCGCGCGACCAGGTCGCGCAGCGCCTCGGCCTGCGGGCCGTCGCCGACGATGTCCAGCACCATCCGGCCGTCGCGCAGCAAGGGCAGCGCCGCCTCGATCGCCATGTCGGCGCCCTTGTAGGGCACCAGCCGGCCGATGAAGCAGCCGCGCAGCGGCAATGTGCCGGGCTGCGGCGCGGTCAGGCTGAAGCGCGAGGGCTCGATGGCGTTTTCCGGCAGCCAGACGGTCTTGGCCCGGTAGCGCGCCGGGATCTCGCCCAGCGTGTGCAGCGAGCCGCAGAGGATGGCCGAGGCATGGCGCAGCATCGCGCCGCGGCCCGGCAGCGCCTTGTAGGCGCCGCGGACATAGGACAGCCATTCCCTTTCCCGCCGCCGCTCGCTGTCGAACCCCCTGGGCCAGGGCACGCCGCCGTTCAGCGGCCCCAGGACGAAGGGCACGCCCGCGCGGGCGCAAAGCGGCGCGATGCGGCTGTTCGCCGTCGGCGTCAGCGGCGTCACCCGATGCACGACATCGTATTGCCCGGCGCGGATCGCCGGGCCGAAGGCGCGCCAGACCAGCCGCTCGAAATAGCCGTAGCCCAGGGTCGAGACCGCGGTCTTCATCGTCCAGCCCACGCCCTTGCCCATGCTCAGCCGCTCGGCCAGCCGCCACATCGGCGCGGCCAGCTTTTCGCTGTCGATGGCGGTGAAATCGCGCCCCTCGACCAGGCCGGCGCGCAGGATCGCCTCGCGGTTGCGGACCTGGGTGACGATATGCACATCGGCCACCCCGCGCAGCGCATGGGCCAGCGACCAGCCGACCAGCGGCACCGAGACCCATTCCGGGTTCGCCGCCTCGGCGATGACAAGGGCCTTCAGACGCCGTTCCACCATAAGCTCCGCCCCCGCTGCTTTCCCTTCGGCCTAGCCGCGCCGCGGAAAGCCCGTCAAGCGGATTTCATGGCCGATTTCGCGATTGCAGACCGTTGACAGGCCGCGGGCAGGCGCCTAGATGGTTCGCCATTGGCACTCACCCGATCCGAGTGCCAACAGCTGCAACACTGCAACCTGAAACACCGGAGTGTTCTACAATGGCTTTCAAACCGCTGCACGACCGCGTTCTGGTCCGTCGCGTCCAGTCGGACGAGAAAACCAAGGGCGGGCTGATCATCCCCGACAGCGCCAAGGAAAAACCCGCCGAGGGCGAGATCATCGCCGTGGGCGAAGGCGCGCGCAAGGATTCGGGCGAGCTGATCGCGCCCGCGGTCAAGCCCGGCGACCGGGTGCTGTTCGGCAAATGGTCGGGCACCGAGGTCTCGGTCGATGGCGAAGAACTGCTGATCATGAAGGAAAGCGACATCCTGGGCATCATCGCCTGATCGTCCCCTTCCGATAACCCATTCAAGGAGCAGAACAGATGGCTGCGAAAGAAGTTAAGTTC